>DCOU01000128.1 GCA_002322525.1 Candidatus Omnitrophica bacterium UBA1562
AAAGGAAACTAGAAAAATTGTAAATGTGAACGCAAATTAAAAATGTCAGAAATGCTGTTATTTTTGCTTGACAAAATAATATTTGAATGCTATATTTTTATTGTGAATATAAATTCATTATTTGAGCAATAATTCCAAAGAGGTGAAAGGTTAAAATGGCCGCATTTAACAGAAAAGAAAGAGACAGGTTATTGCGTCAAAGCGATATCCTAAATGCGGCTGAGCGTGTTTTTGCCACAAAAGGGTATCACAAGGCGACAATTCAAGATATAGCCAAGGAAGCCCAGTATGCCGTGGGGACAATTTACCTGTACTTTAAGGACAGGGAAGTTTTGTATTTGGACCTGATAGAAAGAAAGATAGCGGATTTAATATCTGAGGTAAAAAAAGAAGTAAATAAAACAGAAGACGCAAAAGAAAAAATCAAGGTTTTGGTTCATCGGCAATTAGCATATTTTGAAGAGAATCAGGATTTCTTTAGGATTTATTTTTCAGAAAGAGGGGGGTTGCGTTGGGCGATAAAGGATAAGATTTCAAAGAGCGCGGTGGATAAATTTGTGAAATACCTTGATTACATTACTGAATTGCTTAAAAGAGCCCAAGAGAAGCTTCTGATTAGGAAAGAGTTAGAGACAAAAAGATTGGCTTATGTGTTAGCTTCGATGTTAAACGCGGTTATCATCCCCTGGCTTAAAGGAACACACAAGAAAGAACAAATAACCAATATGACAGATTTTATCCTGGATATTTTCTTTAAAGGGGTGGAGCAAAAACAATGAAGAGAATCTTAAATATCTTACTCATAAACATTCTTATTTTTGGGCCTCTTCCTCCGGCAGTTGCCGCAGATAAAAAAGCCATTGATGAGGAAAGGGCAAGAGAAATAGAAAAAGCTATTTTTATGGCCAGTGGAGCACAGGATAGAGTTTTGAGGATCGGCCTGGTTGACTGTATTGCTTATGCCTTAAAAAATAACTCTGAGATTCTTATCAAACGCATAGAGCCGAAATTAAAAGAAGGTGATGTGAAAATAGCAAGGGCGGATTTTGAGCCGACATTTAGCGCGGATTATACTCTGGCTGATAATACCAAAGAGTCAACAAGCCTGCTATATCCTGGGATTTCAAAAAGTAGAGACATAGATTTTAATGTCGGCGCATCCGGAAAATTAATAACCGGAACAGAATACGATATTAATTTCTTAAATAAGAGATATAAGAGTAGTGTAAGCACTCAAAGCCCAAACCCTTATTATACGGCAGAGCCAGAAATAACTATCACCCAGCCGCTCTTTCGGGATTTTGGCGTTTTAGTAAACACCGCAGATATCACTATTGCCAGAAATAATAAAACGCAATCACAGGAGGGCTTCAGAGACGCGGTAATGGATACTATCAGCAAGACCAAGGTTTCTTTTTATTCCTATATGTATTACCTGGAAAACTACGCAATTGCGCAGAGTTCTTTGGTTAGAGCCAAAGATTTATTAGAGGTAAACAAGGCTAGATATGATAAAGGATTAGCCAGTTCAGTGGATTTGTTAGAGACAGAGACTGGTGTTGCGCAGAGAGAGAAATCGCTGATTTCTGCCGAATCAAGCCTCAAAAAAGCAGAGGATGAGTTGAAACTTATCACCAATCTGGTTGATGATCCCCAAACGTGGAACGCAAAATTAGAGTTACTTGATGATAAGCCTCAGTTTAAGGAGGAGAAAGTAGCTCTTCTTGAGAGCTTGCAGAATGCGTTTTTAGCTCGGCCCGATTACAAAAGCGCAAAAATAGATTTAAAGAACCGGGATATAAAAATAGCCACTGCTAAAAATGCGCTTTTACCCACAGTAGATTTAGTTACCAGTTTCGGCCTTAATGGTTTAGGTAAGGATTACCAGGATGCTTTAGAAAAAACCGATTCTGATTATAAGGATTGGAGCGTGGGTTTTAAAGTCAGCGTTCCCTGGGGAGGGGCTGAACGGGCAAAATCTGACCAGCGGAATTTAGAGAAAGCGCAAGCACTGTTGGCGTTTAAAAGATTGGAGCAAAAGATTATCTTAGAGGTAAGAGATAAAGTAAGGGAAACGGATATACAGGCGCGCCAGGTAAAGGCGGCAAAACTTAACTTAGAAACCGAAAAGAAGAATTACGCCGCGCAAAAGGAGCGCTATGCAGCGGGCCAAGTCTCCACGCACGATATGCTGGATTATCAGGATAAATTATCACAGGCTGAGCTTGACTATGTAAAGAGCTTAATTGATTACAATATAGCACTCATTAATCTGGATAAATCTTGTGGCTTGACCTTGGTGAAAAACGATATAATATTGGAGGAATAATGAAAATATCAAATATCAAATATCAAATATCAAAAATTCATATTAAAATTAAAAATTTTACATTTTGCTCGCCCGCCTGCGGCGGGCAGGTAATTTTGATTTTTGCATTTTGCATTTTGCAAATTCTTTCGGGTTGCAGCAGGAAGGTCTCTGAGAGAATAGAAAAGGTTCCAGTTGAAGTGGTGCAAGCCAAAATAGAGTCTTTGAAAGAATCTCTTTTTTATGTCGGCGATATAAAAGCAGAAGATGAAGCAACTGTTTATCCTAAGGTAACCGGCAAAATTATTGAGAAGTCCGCTAAAGAAGGAGATGTTGTAAAAAAAGGTATCCCCTTAGCTTATATCGACCGCGATGAGGTAGGATTTAAATTCGAAAAAGCCCCTGTGGAGTCGCCGATCGACGGCATTGTAGGTCGTATCTACGTTGATATAGGCACAAGTGTTTCGCCGCAAACTCCCATAGGCTTAGTAGTTAATATGGAAATTGTAAAGGTAAAAATAGATGTAGCTGAAAAAGACCTTTCAAAAATTAAGGAAGGACAAAAGGTTAAAATTACCGCCGATGCTTATTCCGGTGAGGTATTTGAGGGAGTAGTAGAAAAGGTGAGCCCCATTGTCGATGTAGATTCCCGCACCGCGCCAGTTGAGATAAAGATTCCCAACCTTAAACATAAGCTAAAACCTGGCATGTTTGCCCGCACAGAGATTATTTTAGGCGAGGTTGAAGATGCCATTGTCGTGCCTCGGGAGGCAGTTATGGCCGGCCTTGATGAAAATTTTCTTTTCGTAGCTAGCTCTGATAAGGCAGATAAAAGAAAAGTGGTTTTAGGTATTGAAAAATTAGATAAAGTTCAAATCATTCAAGGGCTTGAACCTGGCGAAAGAGTGGTTATTAAAGGCCAGCAGAGACTAAAAGATGATTTACCTATTGAAATTGTAAAAGAAGGAGAATAAAAGTTGAGACTTCCTGAATTTGGCGTAAGATACCCTACTACCAATTTGATGATTTTTGCTGCGGTTTTGGTGATAGGGCTTTTTTCGCTCTCCAGAATGGCTCTTGACCTTATGCCTGAACTTGAGCCTCCGGTAGTTAGTGTTATTACCAAATACGAAGGGGCCTCTGCCGAAGATATAGAAACTAAGGTAACCAAGGTTATTGAGAATCAGGTAAGCATCGTAAGCGACCTAGAAAAAATTCGCTCCAACTCTTTTGAGAATTTTTCTGTGGTTACTGCCCAGTTTGAATGGGGGACGGATTTGGATGAAGCAGCTAATGAGATAAGGGAGCGCCTGGAATTTGCCAAAAGATTCCTGCCTGATGAGATAGAGACGCCGATTGTGTTTAAATTCAATATGGCTATATTTCCCATTGCCGTTTTTGGGGTAAGCGCTGAGGAAACTTATTCGAGATTGTATGACTTGGTCGATAAGGAAGTGGTAGACTACTTAAAAAGAATTCCTGAAGTAGGCGCAGTGCAATTAATGGGCGGTTTAGAGCGCCAGATTAATATATATATTAATAAAGATAAACTCCAAGCCTACCATTTATCTTTAGCTGAAATTTGCCGTATCCTTGCTCAGGAAAATATTACCCAGCCTGCAGGAGAGATTAAAGCAGGGCTTACAGAGTATACCTTAAGGGTACCTGGCGAATTCGAAGATCCTGGGGAGCTAAATAACGTTATTGTCGGCCAGTTTAAAGGAGAGTTAGTTTACCTACAGGATATTGCCAGGATAGAGGACGGTTTTAAAGAAATAACCAATGTTGTCCACTCCAATTATAAACCCGCTTTGATGATGATGGTTCAGAAACGCTCAGGAGCAAATACTGTATTTGCTGTCTCTAAAGTCAAGAAAGAGTTGGAGTGGTTAAAGAAGCGGCTGCCGCCGGATGTAAATTTTTCCCTGCTTATGGACTCAGCAGAGTTTATCCAGTGGTCAATTGATGATTTAAGCCGCACTTTATATATAGGGGGCATTTTTGTTATTCTGGTAGTGTGGTTATTTCTTCGCCGCATGACCCCGAGTTTTATCATTGCTATGAGCATACCCTTTTCTTTGATTATTACGTTTATTTTTATGTATTTTATGGGCTACACTATAAACATCATTACTCTTTCAAGTCTGGCTATTGCTATCGGCATGGTGGTAGATAATGCTATTGTTATTGTGGATAATGTTTTCCGGCATCGGCAGACAGGCGAAAAAATCCGCGAGGCTTCTATTTTTGGAACCTCGGAGATGATGCTGGCTATCAGTGCTTCAACCTTAACCACAGTAGTGGTGTTTTTCCCAATGATGTTTGTTACTGGAATTACCGGCGTTCTCTTTAAACCTATGGCAATTATAGTAATAATCTGCTTGGTAGCTTCTTTATTTACTGCCCTTACTTTCATTCCCATGCTTTGTTCAAGACTATTGGGAAAGATTAGTTTTCTTGAAAATGATTCTGCGGATAATTCTGTTGGAAAAAGAAAGGGGTGGCTAAAGAATTTTTATTCTGCCTCAGAGAGAAGCTTTGCCAAGGTAGAAGATTCTTACGCCAAGTTTTTAGGTTACTCGCTCAAGCATAAAAAGCAAATTGTCTTAGTAACAATTCTAATTTTTATTTCAACTCTTTTACTTATTCCTTTGATAGGTACAGAATTTATTCCTGAAGAAGACACTGGAGAAGTCAGGGTAAATGTAGAGTTGGCTGTAGGTAGCCGCGTTGAAGAGGCAGCAAAAGTTGCAGAGCAAATAGAAGAGATAATTAAGAACGATGTTCCGGAAGCAAGAACTGTATTTTCCAACACTGGCCAGTCAAGCAGTGGCATGGGTGCTACCTTTGGCAGAAAGCAAGGTTCGCATGTGGTTATGGCTGGAATGAAATTGGTGAGGAAAAATCAAAGAAACAGGTCTTCCAGGCAAATTGCTAGCCAGTTAAGAGAAAAAATAAATAGAATTCCCGGGATTATGAAGTTAAGTTTTGAAAGCGGGAGCGCATTGGAAACGATTGTTTTAGGCGGAAGAGGAAAACCCCTTTCTGTAGAGGTATTAGGCCACAGCATTGAAGAGACTAACAAGATTGCTGGTCAGATTAAGGCGATGTTAGAGACTATACCAGGGGCAGTGGATATAACTGTTTCCCGGGATGTGGGAAAACCCGAGTTGAAAGTAAAGGTGGATAGAGAAAAGGCAGCTACTTTAGGGTTAAATATGTCTTTGGTTTCAGACGCTATAAGGACAGCTTTTTATGGGAAAGTGGCAACCCGCTACCGGGAAAAAGGAGATGAATATGATATCTTTGTAAGATTTAGAGAAGATGACAGAAAAACCCTGGATGATATTTTAAGTACAACTATTAAATCTCCCACAGGTAAAGCTATAAGATTGAGTAATATCGCAACAATTTATCAGGGTACCGGCCCCCTTGATATAGAGAGAAGAGACCAGGAGCGTATTGTAAGCGTGGATGCCAATGTTTTCGGCCGCTCGGTAGGAAAAGTAACCCAGGATTTACAGGCAAAAATGGAAAAACTCCAAGTCCCTTCAGGCATTATTGTTAAGCTTGCCGGCGATATTGAAGAGCAAAGGAAGGCCTTCAAGAGCCTTTTAGCTATGCTTATATTAGGAATCCTGCTTGTTTATATGGTTATGGCTGCTCAGTTTGAATCTTTACTTGACCCGTTTGTGATTATGTTTTCTGTCCCTTTTGCTTTTGTAGGTGTGGCCTGGGCGCTTTTTTTAACCCGTGCTACCTTAAGCGTTGTATCTTTTATTGGTCTGATTATGCTTATGGGTATTGTAGTTAATAATGCCATAGTATTGGTAAGTTATATCAATATCTTAAGAGCTCGAGGCTATCCGATGGTTGAAGCAGTAAAGGAAAGCGGCAGAAGCAGGCTAAGGCCTGTTCTTATGACAACTCTTACTACTTTGTTTGGAATGTTGCCATTAGCTCTCCTTCAGGGTGAAGGCTCTGAAATATGGCAGCCATTAGGGATTACCGTCATTGGAGGGCTGCTGGTTTCTATGTTGGTTACATTGGTTTTGGTGCCTACGCTTTATGCAATTTTTGAAGAAAGGGTTAAGAAGAATAACCACATTACGGTAAGAGGCGTTTGAGAAATGAAAATGATAATGATTGCTTATAATTCTGCTATTGATGAAGAGGTAAATGAGGCCTTTGCTAAGTGCGGCATACAAGGCTATACCAAATGGACAAGAGTATTTGGCAAAGGTACAATTAGTGGTCCGCATATGGGTACAGATATCTGGCCGGGTGAAAATGCAGTTATATTTACTGCAATTGAAAATGAAAAATTAGAAGATTTACTAAACTCTATTAAAGACTTAAGGGCAAAATTGGGCAAGGCAGGCGTTAAGGCTTTTGTGTGGAATTTGGAGGAGATTACCTAAAGACTTAGTTTATTAAATAGGGGCAGGAAAAGAGCAAATATGCTTTATAAGAGGGAAAAAGTAATTACTGTAAAAGAAGATAATCCTGATAAATTGATTGTTGAAGGTTACCTTAAAGACGATTATCACCATATAATTTGTAATTTAATTGTAGATTTTCCCTCTTTTGAAATTAAGAATGCTGAAATCAAATTCTTGTCGGTCCCAATGCAGATATGTAATGAAGCAGCCAAGTGTGAGGGTAATCTAAAAGGGTTACAAGTTAAGCCAGGCTTTCTGTCAAAAATTAGGAGGGCTGTTGGCGGTTCCAACGGCTGTATTCACCTTATGGAATTAGTTTATGATATGGGGCAGGTAGCTTTTCAGTCTTCCAGGAAAATTATAAATAGAACAATCTCTAATCAGGAAATAGAGGAAAAGTCTCGAGAGTTTATGAAGGGTAAATGCATCGCTTTTAAAGAAGGTTAATTATGGAAAGTTCAGTACGCCACTTAGTTTATGACAAGTTGGCAGATGCGTCGCTGGAACTTTATTTTGCACTTAAAAAGCGTCTGGAGGCGGAGGCGAAAGAAATAGGCCTAAGTTATCAACAAGCCCAGGTGCTTACTTTTTTAAAAGATAAATCTTCCGTAACTATGACTGCGCTTGCAAAGGCATTTGATTTGACGCAGGCAGGAATGACTGGTTTGATTGATAGGTTGATTGAGAATAGGCTGGTAGTGCGCGAATACGACCCGAAAGACAGAAGGGTAGTGCTTATCAGGATTAGTGAAAATGGCAGAGCAAAAAGCAATATCTATCAAAAGAAATTAGCAGCTGTTTTTAAAAAGATAGCCTGCGGTTTAAGCTCCGAAGAAAGAAAAACCTTTATTGCATTATCAAAGAGGCTTAAGTTTTAAATGCTGCATCAAAAGCTTAACCCCGCCCTTTCGAATGAAAGAGCGGGGTTAACCCATCAAAAGACATAAACAATGTTAGATTTAAAGTAGAGATCTTAAGAAATCAGCCTTGAGAAAAAACTGAAATTAACCTGTCTCTTTAAATTCATATATATCTAAGAAAAATATTGCTGCAAATATTAGCTGTATTAAAATTAAACTATGCCTAAAATTTTTGATCCTGATAAAATTGGCTACGTTATTTTAGCTGCCACTCGCAAACTCGCTATTAAAACCATCCAGCATAAATCTGGCTATGGCGAAAGCTCCAAATGGGCCCATGTAGCCGATAGCCTTGGCGGTTATACTGCCATAGAAGCCAATATCCTACGTTCACGCCTTATAAACCTACAAAAAGAATATGTTGATAAGGGACATGAGATAAAAGTTATGAGGCGTAAAAATCAAGAAGTGGGGAAGCGGTATAAAGTAGCTTTATGGTGGGCCACAATGAATAATCTACCTTATGATGTTTTACAATTTTTCTAGTTTCCTTT
>DCOU01000017.1 GCA_002322525.1 Candidatus Omnitrophica bacterium UBA1562
GCCAAAGTTATTGAAGCAGAGGCCGAGATACCTCTGGCTATTTCTCAGGCTTTCCGCGAAGGCAAATTAGGCGTAATGGACTATTATACGCTGCGTAATATTCAGGCTGATACCTCAATGCGCGAGAGGATCGGCAAACCGCCAAAGGAACAGGGTAAAGCATAAAAAACAGGAATGGATGGAATATTCGGTGCGTTAATCTGGTTGATAATAATATTCATCTGGATTTTTTCTGCTGCGAAAAAATCAAGAGGAAAAGATTCCGAATCGCGCAAGAATTCTCCTTCTGAATTTGAAAAAAAGATATTAGAGGCGCTTGGGATTTCTTTCCCAAAGATACCTGAGCCCCCTATTCAAGAGCCTCCGGAAACGAAAGAGAAGGAACCAAGTCCTGCGTTTGCCGAAGACCAGATATCTTTATTTGAGGCTCCTAAGCCCGTCGCAGCTAAAGTTATAGCCGAAGAAGCAGAAACGGGGCTTTCTGGTTTATTAACCGAAAAGAAACTTCAGGAGGGAATAGTTCTTTCTATAATTTTAGGCCCGCCAAAAGCGTATCGATTTCTTGATTTTTCTTCCAAAATCCATCCGCGTCATTAGAAGCGCTATACAGTTTCCTATAGCTTAGAGAAAACTATGTCTAGTTGGTCCCCGGCAACAGAATGTCCTAAATGCGGTAGCGCCAATACCCGCTTTGTAGAGCCCCATTATGAAATGTCGATCTATGAATGTAATGTATGCGGGTGCCGTTTTGAGATAGAAGAAGAGGGATAATGAGTAAGATTTTTTGACCATCTATTTATAAAGGAGACTACAGTGAAATTAAGCGGTTGGATCTTTATGATTCTTTCTTGGGGATTTATTATCAGTATGGCAATTTTTTGTTTTAGCCGTATATTCAGAAAAGGCCTTGGCGGAGAAGATTCCAAGACTTTGAAGCGGATAAAAAAATAGAGGGAATCAGAAAATGACTGGCAACTTATATCAGGATTGGCCGGTGTATGTTCTCTTGAGCGTCGTAGCATTCTTTTTTATTTACGTGATAATAAAAGGGAATCTGCAGAGTAGAAAGAATAAAGAAAAAGATTCGACTTAACATGAAAATAAAAAAAGGAGACTAAACCATGAGAAATCGTTTTAAAAAAACCTAGCATATCAGTTAGCGTTGAAGGAAAAGGCATTAGGATCAGAATTCAAACCTACCTGCCTCTAAAAAAGTACCCACCTAAGAAATATCCTGAAAACGCAAAATATGTTACTGTTCATATAGGCCTGCCAAGAGAAGTATTAAAAGCACTCAAGAAATTCTCAAGCAAAATACATAAGCTTCAATCAAGGGTTATTCAAGAAGCTATAGATTTTTACTTTATAGAAATGGAAGTTGAAAATCTTCCATATGAACCATTAAAAAAGAAACAATTTCTCAGTTTGAAAACTATCGCCCGTACTATAAGAATAGAACAAGATAAGAAACTCAGATTATTAGCAGAGAGAACAGGTAGAAGTACCAGTGAACTGGTGAGGGAAGCAATCACGAGGTTCTTAAAAATTAGACAGATGCTGGAATAAGTCTGTTTTTGTTTTTCATGCTTTGTGTCGGTAAGACCCCATTCAAAAATTGGCTTGAAATTTTATCGTAACACATTGTTTTATAAAAACATACAGACTGTATCCTGTGCCAAGGCATATATTGGTAGTCAGCGGTTTTAATGTAGCCTTAGTTACCTTTATGATTATTTTGTCTTTGAAGTTAGCCAGGATACCCAAGGCCATACGTTTTTTCATAGCCGCTCCTTTAATAATTATCTACTGCCTGATGACCGGAGCATCTACCCCGGTTGTAAGAGCGACAATAATGGCAATAGTCTTAATGTCGGCCTATTTAGTCAAAAGGGAAGCGGATATTTATAATTCCTGCGCCGTAGCTTTGATATTTATATTAGTGATTAATCCCCGACAGTTATTTGATATCGGTTTTCAGCTTTCTTTTGTAAGCGTTATCTCTATAGTCTACCTGTATCCTAAACTGAAATCGTTCCTTTCCCCAAGCGTTTTAAAGATAAAATATATAAGATTCCTGGTTGAAGGCTGTTTAGTTTCTTTTTCTGCCTGGTTAGGAACGATGGCCTTTATTGCTTATTATTTCAGGATTGTCTCTCCTGTAACCGTGTTAGCAAATATGATTATTGTACCGCTTGCCTCTTTGATTACTTTATGCGGTTTTAGCCTGATAGTTATGGAATTTATCTGCCCAATTCTCGCCCCGTTGTTTGCTTACAGCAGTGAATTTGCAGTTGCCCTCCTGCTTAATATCAATGCCCTTTTGATTAAATTGCCCGGCGTCTACTTCTATTTATCTTAATCTAATAATTCAGGGGTTTGTTCTCAAGCGCGGAAATTTTTTGCCGTCTGCTACGGTTTACTCCTCGTTTCCGCCAGTAGGCTTACGTAAGGCAGGCCTGCTTCAACTCGTCGTAAATCCTTGCAGACTCCTGCCAAAAAATTTCTAATGTGCTTTCGAACTTCACCCCTAAATTATACACTAAAATTCATAGATACAGCTTTAGCGGGTGGCTTGGTTTGATTTCAAGCAGCATCTTGCGAAAATTCGAGCGGGCAGGGTTGCCCCGCTAAAGCTTGCTGGGCAGAGCGAGAATTTTCCCGAAGCGAGAATTTCCTCGCTGGGGAAATTCGAGCGGTGCTGCGAGAAACAAACCAAGACAGGACCCGCTAAAAGTGCTATCTATATATGAATTTTGTATAACATAAACCGCATAAACCGCCTTAATTCGGTTGACAAAGTTAAATACTTATGTTAAAGTTACATTATTATGAGACGGATAACTATAAT
>DCOU01000005.1:0-2023 GCA_002322525.1 Candidatus Omnitrophica bacterium UBA1562
TAAAATTTAACAAAGTTGTGTTATAAAAGAAAGAGAAGGGATGAAAAATAAAATTTTAATTTCTATTGATGAGGTAGCCAAATTTTTTAAAATTTCAAAAGCGACAGTTAACTATTATACTAACTTAGGAATTTTACGTATTGCCGATAAAGAAGGTAATAAGCGCCTGTATGACAAGAAAAGAATTAAAATGGCCCTGGATAAGATAAAGTTATTACGTAAACAGGGTTATACACTTAAATTAATTCAACAATCTTCTCTTAATTTTTATAAATCTGGAAGGCTGTCTTTGAAGTAATGAGGCAAAGATGCTTGATGAATTAAAGAAAATAGCAGGAAAATTCAAAACCTCATCTGCCCCTTCTGCCTTGAATCTGCAGCCTCATAGCCAGAACAATATCATTGCTATTGCCAATCAAAAAGGCGGCAGCGGTAAGACCACTACTGTGGTAAATTTAGGGGTGGCCTTGACGCAAGATTTTAGAGTTTTGATTATTGATTTAGACCCTCAGGCCCATGCTACTTTAAGTTTGGGCCTTGAGCCAGAAAAAATCCCCCAGACAATTTATGATGTATTAGTAGAACGCCAGCGTCGATTGCTCGATGTAATCTTACGTACAAATCTTACGCATTTAGATATAGTCCCGGCAAATATTCTTTTAGCCGGAGCAGAATTAGAATTAGTCCAGATGCAAGACCGGGGATTGATTCAAGATAGGTCGGTTATCTTAAAAGAGAAGGCAAAGGAGATATTAAGCCTGTATGACTTTATCCTTATTGATTGCCCTCCTTCGTTAGGCCTACTTACCTTGAATGCCTTAAGTTTTGCGGAAAGCGTAATCGTCCCTGTGCAAACCCATTATTTTGCTTTAGAGGGGACGAGGCAACTTTTTAATACTATTGAAATTATCCGGCAAAGATTAAATCCTGGCCTTAAGATTCTCGGGCTGGTGCCTACGCTTTTTGACGGCTCTGCAGTAGCTTCTGAGATATTATGTGGACTCAGAGATTTTTTTCAAGAAAATGTTTTTGAATCGGTGATAAGAGTTGACCCCAAGTTCGTTGAGGCCAGTTCCGCCGGTAAACCCATAAGCCTTTATAGTCCATATTCTGAAGGCGCCAAGGATTATGAAGGCTTAGCTAAGGAGGTAATAAAACATGCCAGAATCAGAATCCCCGCAGGAACCTAAACAATCGTATTTTCATAAAAAGATACCTTCTATATTTGGTAAGTTATCGGTTTTAAAATCACCAGAAACTCCTCCAGACCCTGGGAAGCCCTCTTCGCCACCTGCGATAAGCCCACAAAACATTCTGGTTGGTTTGTTATTTGGGGTGGTGGTATTGATTGGTGTCTCTTCCACAACAGCCTTTTATTTAAAATTTCGCCAGGCTGAAAAGCAACGCAAATATAATGAAGAGCAGGTAAATGTTTATCGTAAGTCAATTTTAGAGATTCAAAAAGAAACGCAGGCTAAGATGGGAGGAGCCGATATTGACCGCCTAAAGTCAGAATTAGAAGAGGCCAAGAAAACAGCGAAAAATTCTGAAGGAGAACGTAATTTACTAGCCAAGAAAGTAGAGGACTCAATCACAGAGTTAAAAAAGGAAAAAACAGCCAAAGAAGATTTGCAAAAGAATCTTCAAGAAAGAGAGAAGATAAGAGATTCTCTTCAAGAACAAATTAATCAATTAAAATTAGAGAATTTTCAGTTCCAAGAAAAAATTAAAAATTTTAAAGTTGGCGGACTATCGAACCTAGGCCTAAAAGAGTCTCGCCAAGCTCATATTACTGTGGTTAAGCCCGAAGCCAAAATCGGTGTTATCGACTCTGGTTCGCAGGCAGGGATAAGCCCCAAAATGATTATGGTAATCTATGATGAGAATAATCAGAAAGTTGGCGAATTCGTGGTTGATGAAGTAGAGGAGTTTTTTGCCGCAGGAAAGATTATTACGCAAGATATAAGAAAGATAAAGCCAGGCATGCGGGTATGCAGAGAATGATTAAGTCAATATTTTTTAT
>DCOU01000005.1:2136-8423 GCA_002322525.1 Candidatus Omnitrophica bacterium UBA1562
TTTATTTTTTTATTTATTAACCTCTTCTCCTTTTCTCTTTTAGCTCAGGAACAACCCCTTGAAGATACTGAAATGACGTACGAAAAACTGAACCAGGAATTGGATTCCTTAAAACAGAGGCTTATAGAAAAGGCAGAATTGAAGAAAGTTACTGTCATGTATGCGAAAGGAATGGATGAGGCAAAGCTAGAGGCAAAAAGGGTTATTTTTAAAAACCTCCTGAAAGAAGCCTTGGGTTGTTATCAAAAAAAAGATTACTCTAAGGCAATAGAATTATTACAAAACGCTCTTTGTTTAGAGCCAAAAAATCAAAAGGCAAAAAAATATCTTCAAATGGCCAAAGATGCCCAAGGGCGAGGCCTGATTATTTCTAGAGAAGAAGAGGCAAGGATTACTAGAGAGGGCCTCCAGGAGGCAAGGGCTAAAGGGATCGATAGTCGCCTAAAAAAAGCCCAACAATTTTTAGATAAGGGAGATTTTGCAGCGGCGAGAGATGAATTCACCAAGGTTTTAGAAATTTCACCCTCAAACACCAAGGCAGAGGAAGGCTTAAGACTTGCAAAGCTTGCGTTGGAAGAGCAAGGAAAAGAACCCGAACCAAAAATGGCCGTTTCAAAAAAAGCTACCCTGAATGAACGAATTAAGAGTGCCCTTGGTCTCCTGGAAGGAGAGGATTATCTGGGGGCACAAAAGGAATTTCTTTCGCTGTTAGAGGAGGTTACAAAAGCCAAACAAGACGCACAGGTAAAGGTTGCTCTTGAGGAGACCAAAAAAAGAATAAAGGACCGCTCAGGAGAAGTTTTCTCTTCTATTGCCGAGGCTCAATTTACTAAAGCAGAAAAGACCCTTTTAGATATCTTAGAAAGAATAAAGGTATTGGCTATAGAAAAACAGAAGAAAGAAGAAGAGAAGAAACGAGAATTCCAGGTGGTTACTTATATGGAGATGGCCCTTAAATACTTAGGGACAGAAGACTATGCTTCTGCCAAAAAAGAATTAAATAAAATTCTTGCTATCGACCCAAACAACTCGCAGGCAATTACCCTTTCTGAAAAGTTAAACGAAGTGATAGAGATTGTAGGGGTTAAACAATGAGGCAAAGTTTAATAATCTGTCTTTTTATTTGCTTTTTTTTATCTTCTTCTTTTATTTTTTCAGAAGATTCCGTTCCCATTCAAACTCAAGATACTGCGGATAGCTATTTTCAGTCGGCCCTTAAGAATTATATTCATGAAGATTATACTGAGGCATTACGCTTTTTGAGAGAATGCCTTAATTTAGATCCACAGTACTCTAAAGCAACCAAACTTCTACCTTTGGTTTTAAAAAGACAGGATGAAGAATTAAGGTCTCAGGAAAAGAAGACAAATTCCCTCTTGGCTGAGGAACATTTTCGTTTGGCTACCAACCTTTACATTATGGGAAAGCTAGGCGCTGCAATCGAGGAGCTGGAGAAGGCCTTAGAAATTGTACCAAATCATAAGAAAGCAAAAGAGCTTTTAGATAAGATATTGGCTAAAACAAGGCCAAAAGAGGAAATAGTAACTCCTCTTTTACCTCCAGAAAAAGCCAAAGAAAAAATCACGATAAGTTTTAAAGACGCATCCATTGTCGATGTATTAAACACCTTTTCTCAAATGTATCAACTCAATATCATCACCTCGGCTGATGTAACCGGTAATATAAATATAAACTTTACCGATGTAGCTTTGGAGGATGCCTTAAAGACCATTTTCGCAATGCAGGGTTACTCCTATAAGGTAGAAGGAAATATTATTAATGTTTATAAGGAAAATGAGGCAGCGATAATCATCAAGACATTCCACCTCAAAAATGCCACATTATCCACAGAGCAGATAACTAAAATAAAAGAGGCTTTATCTTCCGATGGGAAAATCTTTTATGACTCAAAGACACGCACCCTTATGGTTACAGAGATATCTAAAAATATGAAGTCTCTTGAAGAACTCCTGCAGAGGCTTGATTCTATGCGCAGGCAGGTCTTGATTGAGGCAAGGGTTCTCGATGTGAATTTAAATCGCTTCCGTCAATTAGGTATAGATTGGACATTAAACCTTTCTCTCCAGACTACCTCTACTACGAAACCAATAGCTTTTCCTTTTATCCCTGGGGGCGCTACAATCTTTGACCAATTTATTCCGCTGCCTAAACCTGGCGAAGTAGGAACAGATTTTCCGGCCACAGGAAGACGCGCAGACCTTCCCTTTGCCGAGAAGAGCCAGTTCACTTTAGGATCTCTTACTGGGCCAAGCCTAGGGGCAGTTTTGCAGGCCTTGCAAACGAAGACAGATACCACCCTCCTTTCTAATCCGCGGATATTAGCCATGGATGACGAGGAAGCCAAGATTGTGGTGGGCACTAACTATCCTGTTCCCACCTTTGAGCGTAATTCAACTACCGGAAAGTTTGAGATTACTGGATACACAGAGAAAGAGGTCGGGATTGTCCTTACCGTAACACCGCAGATTTTCGAAAATGATAAGATTACCTTAGTCCTGCATCCTGAAGTATCGGCTATTACAGGAACCTTGCCGGGTGAGATTCCCTATCCGATTATCTCTACGCGCGAAGCTCTCACTACGGTAAATATAAAGAATGGCGATACCCTTGTGTTAGGAGGATTGATTACGGAGAAAGATATAGAAACATTAAAGAAGATTCCAGTTTTGGGCAGTATTCCCTTTTTTGGCGCTCTCTTTCGTAGCCGGGAGAAAACCAAGGAGAGGACGGAGCTTTTGGTGTTTATCACGGTTAACATTGTTCCTTCTTAGAATTTTGTTAAAAAATTCCTGCGAGATATGTTATAATTAAAAATAATCAAAGGCGAAATATGTTTTTTAAAGGAGTTAAAGGATGACCACAGTTCAACAGAGAAAACCTTTAGGAGAGGCATTGATAGAAAAAGGCCTCCTTACGCAAGAGCATTTAAATCGCGGCCTTGAAGAGAATAAGAAAACCGGAATGCCTTTAAGAAAAGTATTAGTGCGGCTAGGTTATGTCGATGAAGAGGCGATTGTAAATTTTTTTATGGAGCAGACTAAAGTAAGGCGTGTAGAACTAAAAAAGATAGAGATAGACCCGGCAGTAGTAAAGCTCGTCCCTGAGACCTTAGCACGCAAATACGAAGTTTTAGCAATCGAAAAAAAAGGCGATACCCTTGTTTTAGCTATGATTAATCCCTTAGATATAAAAGCTATAGATGAAATTCAGCTTAAAACTGGATTCATCGTTGAGCCAGTCGTGATGACAGAATTAGAGATACAGGATGCCTTTATACAGTTTTTCGGCCTATCCACAGATTTGAAGGATTTGATCGAAACGATAGATGAAGCTTATGAGATTAAAGAAGCACCTATGGATGCAGATGAAGAGGGCGTGGATTTGGCCGCCCTCCAAGGTCTGGCCCAGGAAGCGCCCACCGTAAAAATGGTAAACTACCTATTGATGCAGGCCATAAAAGAGGATGCTTCTGATATCCATATTGAACCGGGTAAAGACAGGCTCCGGATAAGATTTAGAGTAGAAGGAGTTTTAAAAGAAGTTTCCAGCCCTCCCCGTAAATATCAAGATGCGATCATCTCTCGTGTCAAGATCCTTTCAGGCTTAGATATCGCCGAACGTAGATTACCCCAGGACGGCCGATACCGGGTAAGGGTAGGGGAGAAAGAAATAGATATGCGTGTTTCTAGTCTGCCTACCGTTGATGGAGAAAATGTGGTCATAAGGCTTCTCTATACCAGTATGGCTTTACCCAAAATCAGTGAATTGGGATTTCCCGAAGATTACGGCAGGGCTTTTGACAGACTAATCCATGCCTCGCATGGAATATTTCTCGTCACCGGCCCTACTGGCAGCGGAAAGACCACCACCTTATATTGTGCTTTACATGTGATAAATTCTATTGATAAGAATATCATTACTGTAGAAGATCCTGTAGAATATCGGCTTAATCTCATCCGGCAGGTGCAGGTGAATCCTAAGGCAGGGCTTACTTTTGCTGCTGGTTTACGGTCAATCTTAAGACAGGATCCCAATATCGTGATGGTAGGAGAAATCCGTGATAAGGAGACAGTGGAGATTGCTATCCAGGCGGCTTTAACTGGCCACCTAGTCTTAAGTACTTTGCATACTAACGATGCCGCTGCATCAATTAGCCGGCTTATTGATATGGGGGCAGAGCCATATCTGATTGCTTCTTCGGTACTCGGCGTATTAGCACAGAGGCTGGTGCGGGAAATCTGTCCGGAATGTAAAGAATCATATGAAGCAAATCCTTCTTTACTTATGGATTTAGGTATGACCCCCCCCAGTTCGGAAGAAAAGGTAATATTTTATAGAGGTAAAGGCTGTCCTAATTGCAAGGATACAGGATACAAGGGAAGAACAGGGATTTTTGAGTTGATGTTAATGGATGAAAGAATAAGAGGCCTTACTATCGCTAAGGTTCCTGCTGATGAAATAAAGAAGGCGGCTATTGCTGGTGGGATGCGCACCTTAAGAGAAGAAGGAATCAACCAGGCCCGAAAGGGTATTACTACGGTAGAAGAAGTCTTGCGTGTTACTCAGATAGGCTAATAGTCTTTAAATGGCATATTTTAATTATACTGCAAAGGATCCCCAAGGAAAGATAATCCATGGTTCTGTGGAGGCAATAAATTCCTATGAGGTTTCTCAGCTTCTGGCCAAAGACCACTATATTGTTACTACAATCAAAGAGGTAAGGCCTAAATCCGAAGTAGCCAGCAGCTTACTCTTAACCTTGCAGGGATTCTTAAGCCGCATAAAGACTCAGGACCTGCTCTTTTTTTACCTACAGCTTTCCGTAATGATTAGCGCGGGCGTTCCCATTATTAATGCCCTGGAGATTATTCAGAACCAGGTCCGCAATGCCCACTTTAAAAAAATTCTGGGAGAGGTTGCTTTAAAAATAAGACAGGGCAGGTCTTTTTCTGATGCGCTCTCAGACTATCCTGCAGTCTTCCCTAAAATACTGATCAGTACTGCTCGTGCAGGTGAGGCATCAGGCGAGCTGGATAAGGTCTTAAAAAACTTAGCCGATTTCTCTGAGCTGATGATGAGGATGGGACATGATGTGAAAGCAGCTTTAACCTATCCTATATTTTTGGCAGTTATAGGAACAGCCATAACCATATTTTTGATTATGTTTGTCATTCCCGGATTCATGGATGTTTTTGCGCGTGTAGACGTAACGCTTCCTCTTCCTACCAGAATATTAGGCGGTTTAAGCTATTTCTTAAAGACACAAGGCCTAAAGTATTTTCCTATTCTCTTTGGGGTATTTATCTCAGGCGCTGTCTTTATACATCTACCTTTTGGTCGCAATCAATTAGACCGCCTAAAAATGAGACTCCCCATTCTTGGCCCCATCGTTAGTGGAATCTGTTTTTCTCGCTTTAGCCATACACTATCCATTCTTTTAACCACGGGCGTGCCTATCCTTTTGGCTTTAGAAATCACCTCGGAGAATATAGGAAATATCGTTTTGATGAAAGAATTAGAGGCGGTCTCCCAGAAGGTAAGGGATGGCAAGGAATTATCCAGCGCCCTGGTAGGCACGCATTTTTCTTATAATGTTATCCAGATGGTCAAGGTAGGGGAGACCACTGGTAAATTAGGATTTTCCTTAGATAAGGTTGGCGAGTTGTATGATATGAATATCCTTTATCAGATAAAAAGAATTACCGCTTTAATTGAACCGACCATACTTCTTTTTGGCGGAGCAGGAGTGGGATTTATCATGGCTTCGATTATACTTCCTATGTTTGATATGTTAAAGACATTGCAAAGATGAGAAAAACCAGAAAAAAAATTCTCTTGGGATTTTTAATTTTATCTAGTATAATTATTATCCAGCTTTGTCTCTTTGGTCAATCTCATAGTGAGCAAGATTTCGGAAAGAAAATGGAAGAAATCTCTCTTCAGTTAGCCGGGTTATATAAGAAGCTGGATATCATCACCACCAGTCTAAATGAGATTAAGAAGAATCAAGAAAATATGATGCAAGAACTTAATACGATTAGAATCCGCTGTTCGAGGTAGACAAAAATAGAAAGGAGGTGACAGAATGAAAAAGAAAGGTTTTACCCTCATTGAATTGATGATTGTTATGGCCATCATTGCTATTTTGGTGGGGATGGTCTTGCCACGCTTTAAAGGACTTCAGGACCAAGCAAAGATTTCTAAAGCCCAAGGAGAGGTGCGCGCCTTGAAGACTGCTTTAGAGTCTTATTTTATCCGTTGGAATG
>DCOU01000005.1:8629-9920 GCA_002322525.1 Candidatus Omnitrophica bacterium UBA1562
CAATACAGCGCTGCCTTATCAGCTAATAGTCAATATTACGTAATTTGGGCATTTGGGCCGGATGCTACTACAGGTGTAACTGGCATAAGTAATGAAGGTGTAGTTGCAGGTACTCCGGGAGATGATGTTTGGACCTCAAATGCCCAATAGTCATCAAAAGGGCCTTACATTTTTAAAAGAGATTTCTGGCCCAAAATTAAAGAGGTGATTTAATAACTCATAAAAGCATTAATTCAACCCAATTTTAACGCAGATTTTCGCAAATCCAACGCAGATTATCGCAGATAAAGCGCCCTAATCTGCGTAAATCCGCGTGTCCCGCGGAGCGGGATCCTGCCTCATCTGTATTCAATAGACGGGATAATCTGTGTATATCTGCGTTCAAAAAGTAGTTCTTAAATTGGCCCAAAATAAGGGCGGTGAATTTGTCTTAAGTAGAGGTGTAAAAATAGATAAGAAAGGTTTTACCCTGATTGAATTAATGGTTGTTATGGTCATCATTGCTATTTTGGTGGGCACGGTCTTGCTGCGTCTTAAAGGAATTCAGGACCAGGCAAAGATTTCTAAAGCCCAAGGAGAGGTGCGCGCTTTGAAGATTGCTTTAGAGTCTTATTTTATCCGCTGGAAGGGTTGGCCAAGGCAACTTACTACCGGCGCTTCACTATTTTGGCAAAATCCTTTACTAAATAGTCAACCCAAATTGATAAATAGCATACTTTATGACCCCTTTAAGACATATCGTTGGGCTATAGTTAACCGATACTTTGCAGCCAGGTCACCAAATAGCAAATACTATGTGATTTGGTCAATTGGGTCAAATGGTATCAGAAATATCAGGGGTATAGACGACAATGGCAATATTATAAGTTCTGGGGGAGCCAGTAATGATGATATCTGGACATCAAATAGCCGGTAGGCACAAACAGGGGTTTACGCTTTTGGAAGTCATCATGGCAATTGTTTTATCCCTGGCTGCTTTCTGGTGTATGGATGCCTATGCCAGAGGGCTTTTGGCGATGAAAGAGAGCGAAAGCCTGATTACTGCCACAAATCTTGCTCAAGAGAAGATAGAAGAGATCAGGCGTCTAAGCTATGGGAGTATAGATGACGAGGCCAGAGCGGATGTAGCAGGATTTTCAGGTTTTGAAAGGCAGGTAAATGTTACACAGACTTCTGGTAGTATCAATTCTGAATATAAAACAGTAGATGTCATTGTATATTGGCAGTTTCCCAAAGGAGGAGAGCAGTCATTTACCTTAAGTACATATGTGGCTGATTTCTAAAAGGCCCC
>DCOU01000005.1:10025-12817 GCA_002322525.1 Candidatus Omnitrophica bacterium UBA1562
TTTACTCTAATAGAACTGGTCATTAGTTCTGGTCTTTTTGCCGTTATCTTGGGGGTGATCAGCTTGGCATATAATATATCCTTGAGATCCTGGGGATACGAATTAAGCCGGATAGAGGCAAAATCTGAACCCACCATAGTGCTAGAGAAGTTCTGGAGGGACCTGGTGAAAGCAACTTCTATAACGGATGCTCAAGCAGGACGTATTACCTTTAATAGTCCTGCAGGCAGTATCGAGTTTAGTTGGGATTCTACAAACCAGCGCGTCTTCTGGATTACGGGGGGCAATAGTAGATGTTTAGCCAATCGTATCTCTAACCTTGACCTTAATTATTATGATATGGCAGGCAATCCTTTAACTCGGCCGGTTTTAGTTAGTCAATTACCAGACATTCGCACCATCCAGATAGATATCCGAGGCCAGAGGACATATATGTTTTCTACTGAGACCATTAACTTAAGAAATGAGATCAGTCCCAGAAATCTTAGATGAATCAGATAGATGGTACGGGGATATTAAATTCAAAAAAGGGAGTAGTGCTTCTTTTCACTTTTATTCTGGTTTTTGCTATCGCAGGAATTGCAGTAATATTTTTGGATACAGTTTTTTTCGAAGAAAAACGAGTAAAATTTTTCTTGGTGGATAAGCAAATGTTTAACATTGCCGAGGCAGGAATAAACAAGGCAGTCTGGTATTTAGAAAATACTGCTCCCGATAGCTCGACAGATGGAAGCTGGCGAACTGCGGACCAGAGAGGAGGTAGTTGCTGTCCGGATGGCCCAAGCCCTATTCTTTCAGAACCTTTTGATGTTGATAATTATACGGTGAGCGTTTATACTTTTTATCTGGAAGACGATGATAACTGTTGTAATCCTATAGCAACCGCCACTGCCACTAGTGAACAAGGGCCAAATATAGCAACACGTGCTATTGACAATAATTCTGGAACATACTGGAAGTCAGACTCAGTTGAAGAGCTTGAGGATTTGGCAGGCACAACCGCTTCTGCTTCATCCTCTAGCTTAATTCCACCGCGTCCACCCTCGAATGCTATTGATAACAACAATGGCACAGAGTGGCGTTCAGGCCTATTATTATTTTACCCTTTACCTCAATGGATTGAGATATCTTTTCCGATGGGGTCTAATTTCTTAGTTAACAGAGTAACTATGAGAGCATCTCAAGCAGATGGTAGACCTGAGGATTACCAGTGGCAGGTCTCTAGTAATGGTTCAGATTGGACGACGGCAGCTACAATTACAGGTAATGATGACAATGAGCGCACAGATACATTTCCTCTTCAATCCAATGTTAATTATCTTAGGCTTTATGTTACTGCTATACAGGCAGGGAATAAAGTAAGAGTAGATGAGATTATGGTTGGAGGAGCGGTTATTACTATCTCTTTTCCTGCAGGGTCTAATTTCTCCGTAAATCAGGTGCATATAACAGGTAAATCTAACAACGATGGTATGCCTAAGGATTACTGGTGGCAAGTCTCTACTGATGGCTCAACCTGGACTACTGGCGGCTACAATTACAGATAATGATGATAATAATCGTTACAGATACGTTTCCCTCTTCAATCCAATGTCAATTACCTTAGACTTTTAGTCAACGAATGTAATAGACAGAAGATTACGTCGAGGGTCCGATGAGATTGAGGTGCCTGCGATAAGTATTAATTCCAGTTGCAGTATGACTTTAAAGGGGCAGACCTTTTTGCAGACGATAAACCAGAAGGCAATCTGGGATAATTCTACAGGCACGCCCCAGGTTTATCGTCAGCCTAAGACCTGGCAGTGGAGCTCAGGATAGGCAAGATAATCTTTTAGATAAACGAGGAGGTAAGCGATGAAGATTTTTTTGTGGGTGGCAGCAATTTTATTTTTTTTGTTAGCTTTTTTTGCGGCATTTGTGCCGGATATCATACTAAAGATTGATAAGCTAATGGCTACACCTCTGTTTGCAACAAAGGATGCTATCAAGACTCGCAAGGGAGTAAGGCTGGCTGTCGTGCTTTTATTCTTATTTGCCAGCTTCTTGATGTTTATTGTTGTATTTACGAAAAGCTATAAAGTGGTAGAAAAACTATTTTAAACTACCACCTCGAAGGCGATTTTCTTGATTTGGAGAGGTAAGTGATGGTATTTTTTTATGGGATGGCAGCAATTTTATTTTTTGTGCTGGCTCTTTTTGTGGCATTTGCGCCGGATATCCTGCTAAAGATGGATAGGATAATGGATACGCCTATGCTTACACAAAGAGAAATTATCAAGACTCGCAAAGGAGTAAGGTTTGCTATATCATTTTTATTTTTATTTGCCAGTTTCTGGATGGGGCTTGCTTTATTTACGGGAAGCTATAAAGTGCTAAAAAAACCCGCTCCTTTTGTAGATTACCATGTTGATTAAAAAAAAATAAAATGCTTTTCTTTTTCTTATTCACTGGTTTTATATTTCTGGCATTAGCAATATTTACCTTATTTGCTCCGGATATTCTCTTAAGGGTAGAAAAGGCGATAGATAAACCTGTTTTACTTTTAACCCGAGATATGTTGGTTCATAATAAGAAAACAAGATTTGTTTTGTTTCTTCTGTTCATTTTAGCAAGTTTTTTTGTATTTGTTATTTTATTCTCTGGAGCCTATAAAGTATTTATTCGCGAGCCCTCTAGGATAGATTACCAAGTAAAATAAGTGAGGCCATAAGTTATGGAGCCTGCTATATAACGAGCTTTAGCGACATAACTTATAAGGCTGAACTTATCCCGGCGAATATGTCAAAATTATC
>DCOU01000011.1 GCA_002322525.1 Candidatus Omnitrophica bacterium UBA1562
ATTATATAAAGAGGAAAAAGGGGTAGGGAAAATTTGAGTATTCGACTGGCGGACAGAATAACAAGAATTACTCCCACTACAGCTATCCATCTTAATTTGATAACCCAACATATTCTTTCAATAAGGTCTTCTGCAAATATAATATTTTTCATATAAAATTACGTCTTTTTAAGAAGCAATTCAACTTTTTCAAGCAGCTCATTGGGTTTAAGAGGCTTATCCAGATAATCATCCACCGGAAGCCAAGCCTCATCTCCTGCCTCATTCTTAAAATCCAAACCTGTTCTATCCTTTATAGCCGTCAGCATAAGTATAGGGATATCTTTGTAATTTTTGTCCTTCTTCAAGTCTCTAGCTACATCAAAACCTTTATCCATACTCTCCATCATCACATCCAATATAATAAGGTTAGGCCTATCAAGTTTTGTCCTTTTAATACCTTCTTCTCCGTTTTTGGCAATTGAGACTTCATAATGGCTACTTTCTAATACCACCTTCATTGCTTCCACTATATCCGGGTCATCATCAATAATAAGAATCTTTACTTTATCATTCATTCTTATACCTCCGCAAATGATTCTAAGTTTCTAGGCTGCTGACTTTTTAAGCCAAATATCATAAACATTAAGCAAAAAAAGTAACAAAAATATCAGGCCCAAGAATGTGCCGGCAAACAAAAGCACCCAACTAAAAAAACCCTGGGATACATACGGTATCAGCCACATTGACCCAATATCAATAACGATCAAAAGAAAGGGGAAAACGGCAATAATCCTTTTGATTTTTTCTGAATAAGAGGTAAACATAAACAGGATGATAGGAATAGCGAAAAGATAAAGCGCATAATAAGGAAGATACTTATGGGTATGTTCCGTAAGTTCCATAGCTTCCATTGAACCGTATCCCTTTGCAATGAGTGATGGTTTCATCTCAGTATCCTGCCAGATGTGGACTAATAACGAAATATAAATCAAACCTACAATGCAGAGCAAACTCGTCAAGAATAATTTCATGCTGATTGGCGCCCGTGAAAGCCTAAAATTCTCCATAGCTATACCTCCTCTATATAATTTATTTGCTTAGATAAAGTTCTTCATACAAAACGATGGCCTTTTTCACGGCAAAGATGGCACAATTAGAAGAAATGGTAGCTCCGCTTATACCTGTGATATCTTTATCTAATTTTAAAGGGCTCTTACTTGTTTTTCCTTCAAACTGGCTCATGAAACTATGCCGTGCAATAGGCTGGCCCCTCTTCTCTTGATAACTCAAAACCTCTACTCTAGTTACAGTGCCCTGAAGGTCCATTGCAATAATAAACTCTACCGGCCCCCATTTTCCAGGTTCATCATCAATAATAGCCACGCCTGTATTTTTGCCGTCTTTCAAGCTAAAATAAAAATCAAAGTTAGTCTTAGCCTCAACCTTTTCTGACTTTGAACCTTTCTGATAATAAACTAAATTCCCGCCTAATCTCTCTTTGGCCTTTGAAAGTGCTGGTTCAACCAATTCTTTGTTCTCAGTAACAATTTTAGCATCCGGACCAAAGACCTTCTTCAATGCCTCTTCCTGGGTAAGCAGGCGCATGGCATAACAACTGCCCGAGAAAACAAGCGATAAACAAATAGCTGCGGCTACCAATAAAACGCTTCTTTTAAACATATTACTATTCTCCTTTTTTGTTATTTATTTTCTGAAACGACTTTAAGCAGATGTTTTAATCCCGATGAATAGATTATTTCCCCGGAAGTAGTTACTATAATGGCCTCCATACCAGGAATTTTCTCTAACATTTCTAACCCCTTCTTTGCGCCCCAAACAAAAGGTATCTTTGTCCACGGTTGCGCAACTATGGGGTCAGGATAGATAAGAGTAACAGATGCAACGCCCTCTGTGGGATATCCGGTTTCAGGATTAAATATATGATGGTATCTTCTCCCGTCTTGAATAAAAAATCTTTCGTAATCTCCCGAACCTAAGACAGATAGGTCTTCTACTTCTACGTATCCTAAAATACCTTCCTGTCGCGGATCTTTAATGCCTACCTTCCACATCTTTTTGCCTTTCTTACCCAAGGCATACACATCACCACCAGCATCAATTAATGCAGAAGTTACGCCTTGAGCCTTTAAAATTTTAACTGCCTCGGTAAGCGCATAACCTTTAGCAATACCACCTAAATCAATTTTTGTGCCTGAGACATCCTTCTCCAATTTTCCATTATTAAGTATTAGATGTTGATAACCCACTTTAGCCAAACAATCCTTAATTTCTTGCTCTCCGGGAACATAATACGTCTTTCCGTAGAACCCCCAGAGCTCAACTAACGGAGCAACGGTAATGTCAAAGGCTCCGTCAGATTTTTTACTAAACTCTAAAGCCACCTGCACCAAATTAAGAATCTTCGGATCAGTAATCGGCACACCGCTATTGTTGAATGCATATATGGGACTTTTGGGGTTAAGATGATTAAACTTTGTATCAATCTCCTGCATCCGGTCCAATGCCAAACCAATTGCTTTAGAGGTAATTGCCTTGGGACCTACAGCATAAATAGTTACATAGGTATCCATCATAAAACGGGTCTCTTTTTCAACATGAAACCTGTGGGCATTATATGACCTTATCGCCCAAAGCCCCGCGAATATCACAACTATTATTATGAATACAGATTTTAGTTTTTTCATTTTAAACCCTATCTACATTATACAGGGGATAAGCTTAACACAAAAATTTTGATTTAGCAAGCCTATCCCCTTTTAGTTACGGACTCCTAGAAAGTTGTCCGCCAACCCAAGGTGAAACGGTTAGCTTCAATGCTCTCTGAACCATCTGACCTTTCGCCATCAATATACGAATATTGACCGATGACGGTTGAATTTGGTGTCAAGAAGTAGTTTACTGCCAAGGATGTAGTATCATAGTTATCGCTTTTCATATTGACAAAACCCGTCTTATAAAGTTCCGCATGGCTATATTTAACCAATGCACGCCACTTTGGGTTGAAAGTATACATAGCCCTTATATAATAGCCTTCTTTCTTACCATCCGCATTTGCTCTTCCGGTAGTAGTTACATGGCCATATTTCTGATATATGTATTCGCTGGTGAGGTTAAACTTTTGATATTTCCAATCAAACCCCAGCAGAGAACGCAAAAGGCTGCCATTATCACCATCATCCCATTTTCCATAACCAAGTGAACCTAACAGCCTTAACTTAGTCTGAAAAAACTCAGGGGCAATATGCAGTAATACTGTTTTATCCTCATTCTTATCCACAAATTGGTCACCGTTTAAGATACTAAAATAAACAGGCAAAGACCATTTATCAAAATCAAAGTTTTTATAAAGCTCAACTCCTGTATCGTGCCAAGACTGTAAGTATGCGAGCCCTTGATTCTGATGGTAAAGCTCATGCCACCAAGTCTCTTTGGCATACTCTTCAGAAAATATAGGATTGAATGAACCAACCTTCAACTCGTATCCTTGAGGTAGAAGCGCAGTCATAAAAGCCTGATAGAGCTTAAAAGTGGTTGTAGCACTGTCTGCTCTGACTATATTAGAACCGATAGTTGGCGTTGCGCTGGCACTGACAGAAATATCAGTCTGCACATCAAGCTTTAACCAATCCTCTATCTCTTTAGTAAAGAAAAGGTAGGCATGATTTATACCTGCGGAAAGGTCGGTATGTTGAGAGTTACCGTTTCGTTCTCCATCGGTACGGTCAAACATATACATTTTAAGGTGGCCACCGACATTCACACCCTCTAATAATGTAGGCGGAGCTTCTTTAATCTTCTTTACCGACTCGGCCAGCTCGGGAACCTTTTTAATTTCCTTAGCCTGAGCCTCCTGTTTTGCCTCAACATTTTGGATTTTAGAATTCAAGGCATCAATGGTTTTCTGCTGGGCATTGATTGTTTCCTGCAAGGCCTTAACCTGCTCCTTCAAATCAGACATATCGTCTGCCTGAACAGACCCTGCGCCAAAAAATACAAGCACGCACACACAAGATAAAACAATTATAAACCTCATTTTCCTTCACCTTCCTTTCTTCTCGAATCTAATTTTGTAAAATATAGTTAAATTCATTTGCCTATTTATCTATTTATCATACTTACGCTATAAACATCAGCCTCCTTTCTTATGTATGATTGATCTTTATAGTCATCATCCCAAAAAATACTTAGTTGTTCTGTCTCTAAATAAAATCTAGCTATAAAGTCACTAAGCAGTGGAATTAAACTGTATAAATTCCTTACTTTCTTTAAGTCTATCCCGCGAATAATATTTCTTGCCATCTCCCAGAAAATAGGGATAGCTATCCAGGATAAGGAAAATATAGCTGCTGTTCTTTCTCCGGAAATACCCAAAGGCCTAAGCGGTGACAGAATCTTCGCCAAACCTCCCACTAATTCCTTAGGCGAGGTAGTCCTGGATAATAATGAACTTAAGCATATTAAAAAGAGGATGCGTAAGGCAAAAAGTAGACCCATGTTTAAACCCTCGGTAGTAATATTAAAATATGCTATGTGCGATAAAACATGTTTACCAGAATTAAAAAATACCGGGAATAAAAAAGAAGCAAACATCATAGGGGCATATCTTCTTACTCCCCTAAAAAGCACTCCAAAAGAGGTCTGCGAAATTATTATAATCGTAGCCAAAAAGATGAATAACCCTAAATATAGCCAGAAACTATTAAATATGAGTACTGCCAGCGATACAATAAAAACACTAGCAATTTTTATATGACTAGGTATCCGATGAATAAATGACTTTCCAGGCAGATAATGATGCGATAATAAGCGGGAATAATCTGTATGGATACCTTCTCCTGCTGTATCTTGCTGTCCTAGCATTTCTTTTAATTTAAGGCAGACCCTCCCAGCAACAATACCGGTCAACCATCCCATGATCACCGCACCAATGCATAACCAGGGGAAGAAGACAAAGATTCCTTTGTGCTTAACGAGTATAAAATAAGCCAAATATAGTTGGACAATATTATGAGCAAGAGCACCCGCCATGCTTATCCCCACGATGCTTAATCGGAAACGCCTATGTAAACATGACAACCAATAAAGAAGCCCCATAATTAAAGTGCTGATTAAGCCCCCGGAAAAACTTAATATAAAGGTAGGAGACATAAAAGTTCCCATGATAAAGGAGCCCAAAATAGTGCGCAAGATGGTTATCTCCAGGGCATATCCAAACCCCATAGTAACTAAAGATATCAATGTAATTACGTTGGCCAACCCCAGGCGTAACCCGGGAATAGGGTGAGGAATTAAGGACTCAGATATCTGCAATACACAAGAAAGGGCAACCAAAACCGCTATTTTGTAAATATTTTGGTTTTCTTTAGTTTTTATCATTGTTTTTCCATAAAAAATTAATAAACCACCGCATCTATCAACGGCAAACCTGTTGATTTAACTTCAATCACAACCTTATTTGGCGCACAAACTATGGTCTGGCCGCTATATCTTATCCAGCCCATATTCACACATATATGCTGCGGACAGTCTGATTTGATAATCTTTATCTTGCCGGCCTTAACCTCAATTTGTATTCTTCCATCAAAGAGGGTAATCGATTTATCTTTATCTAATTCAACTTGTTCTAACAACTTATTGTTTTGATAGATTAAAGCTTTCTTGGCGCTTGAAGACTCTTCCCTATGCCTCTGCGTAATCCAGAATATAGAAACAACAGAAAAAAATAAAACCAGGCCTATAAGGATTGCGTCAAATTTTGAAGTCTTATAAAAACCAGCATCTTCTTGTAGGCCATGTTTCATTCTCTTATGTCAATTCTATCTGCTACGTAATCTGTTAAAGCAAATAAACCCTGCTTAAATGAGGAATTTTCTAAATTATTTAAGCTCTCTTTTGCTTTCTGGATATAATGTGAGACATCGTCTTTTGTTTTAAGGTCTGCCTCAGAATTAATAAAACTCTGTCTTAATTCTCTAAATGCCTCTGGATTGTTTTGCTCTCTGATTAAAGATAAAATCCTGTTTCTATCTTTGCCTTGAGCTAATAAGTTTAATACCGGCAGGGTTAACTCGCCCATTCTAAAATCTGCGCCGGGAGTTTTCCCTAAATCCTCTGTTTCGCCAATTAAATCTAAATAGTCATCCATTATCTGAAAGGCAATGCCAAAATTTAATCCATAATTTTTAAGTGCTCCTTGAATAATACGGTTTTGATTAACCAAAATTGCTCCCGCCTGGCAGGAAGCAGCAAAAAGAGCAGCGGTTTTCTTTTTAACGATGAGGAAATACCTTTCCTTCAATAAATCTGGGTTATCTCTCTCGCAAACCTGTAAGAGCTCGCCCTCACACATACTCTTGGTAGCAGAACTTATACAGCGTAGAATATCGCTATTGCCGCAGTCAGAAATCAATTCAAAGGCTATAGAATAAAGATAATCCCCCAAGGCAATGGAAACATCCTGACCCCATTTTGCATTTATCGAAGGCTTGTGATGACGTAGGTCTGCGCTATCAATAACATCATCGTGAATTAAAGAGGCGACGTGGATTAGTTCTATAGCCGTGGCAATTTTAATCAGTTGATGGCTAGTGGCTTGAGGCTGATGGCTTAGAATAGCTTTACTGGAAAGAATTACGAGGCTGGGCCTGAGTTTTTTACCCAAAGTGCCTAATAGATAGTCACCTATTCCTAAAATAGATTTATGCCTGCTTGTTTTCAAACTCTGCCTTAATAATTGTTCTACTTCGAGCAACTCTTGCTCGATAGGCCGATGAATTTCTTTTAACTGCATATTTTACCTCCCCAAAAAAATAGTTTATCCAGCAGGAGCCCTGCGCTGAGTAACAATCCAATGATAGAATGTAATCCAATTGTTGAGGAATTTGCGGGTAATAATTCGTAAATTCTCTCGAAATTCTTTTTAGATGTTATATAGGCTCTTAAAGCCAAAGGCAGGCTTAAGAATATAATTAACGAAATAAAGGGCAAGAATTTGAATATCATCAAGGCAGTTATTGCCAGGTATACGCTTGCCAATAAAATATGGTATAAAATTACTGCCTTTTTCTTACCCAAGATTACTACCAATGTCCTTTTGCCTACGGTTTTATCTGCCTCGTAGTCGGGAAATTCATTTATGAACAAAACTAAAGCAATCAAGATCCCCACCGGAATGGAAATCAAAAACACTTTAAATGATAAAGTCTGTGCTTGGACATAATATGAACCCAATACCATCAAAGGCCCAAAACCAATTCCTACTGCCAACTCGCCAGAACTTCCATAACCAATGCGAAATGGCTTAGCCGTGTAAAAGAATCCTAAAAATACTCCCACGATACCTAAAATAAGAATTATATTGCTGCCACACAGATAATTTAGATAAAGCCCAATTCCGCTACCCAGGATAAAGGAAACTAAAGAAGCATATAAAATCTTCTTAGGTGCAATAAGTCCATCTTGAATTACCCTGCTGCCTCCGCTAAAAGGAGTGGGATTAGGATTTTTCTCATCGCACCCCCAGAGGTGATCAAAATAATCATTAGCTAAATTTGTGCCGATATGGATAAGCAAGGCACCAACCATCGCTAACCAAAATCGCGGCCACATAAACTTATCTGTATCATACCAAGCAAGTATCGAACCTAAAGTGACCGGAATTATCGTGGCAGTAAAAAATGGTATACGTATAGCTTTTAACCAAACCTTAAAGTTCATATCGAAGAGTTTTTAATTGTGCATAGCTAAATACCGGGCCATCCTTACAGACATAGAGATTACCGATATTGCATCTTCCGCATTTTCCCAGGCCACATTTCATCTTCATCTCCAAAGTAGTAATTATTGCTTCAGGACAAAATCCTATTTTTAGAAGAACTGGCATAGTATATTTAATCATTATGGGCGGGCCGCAGACTATCGCCACGCTATCCTGACAAGTTGGCTTTAATTGCTCTAAGATTTTTGGCACCACCCCTACCATACAGGTCCAGTTTTCTTCCTGACAATCAACCGTTAAATAAAGCTTGGTATCCCTTGCCTTCTCCCAAGCTTGATATTCGTCTTTGTAGACTAAGTCTTTAGATGTTCTTGCTCCATTGACAATAGTAACGCTCTTAAAATTATTTCTATTATCCAGGCAATAATTTATGAGAGAGCGCAGAGGCGCCAGGCCAATCCCTCCTGCCACAAACAAAAGATTTTTATTCTTTAAATCTTCAATTGGGAATCCATTGCCATAAGGGCCTCTGATCCCCACTGTATCGCCGGTATCTAACTCGTGTAATGCTTGAGTAATCTTGCCCATTCTTTTAACGCTACACTCTATGCCTGATTTACGCGTAGGGGAATTAGATATGCAAAACGGCGCCTCGCCTTCACCAAAAATAGAAAATTCTACAAATTGTCCCGGCTTGTGATCAAAAGAATCCTCGACTGCTTGATCTTTAAATTTCAACTTAAATGTTTTTATATCCGGCGTCTCTTGTTTGATATCAACGATCTCAGCTAAATGTGGCAAGTAAATATTTTTCATTTTATACTGGCGCCTTATCTACGATTTCAGATATATCTATCTTTACCGGGCAATATCTAATACACCTTCCGCATCCCACGCAAAGATTCTCGCCAAAATTCTTTTTAAAATAATCAAATTTATGAAAAACTCTCTGGCGATAGCGTTCTTTTTTTGTCGGGCGAGGATTTTCTCCGGAGGCCTGAAGAGTAAAATCAACAAACGCACAGCCATCATAGCAACGCAGCCGGCGCCTCTGTTCATCCACTAAATCAAAACAGTGGCATGTAGGACACAGAAATGTACATATACCGCAACTTAAACAAGATTTTGAAACCTGCTCCCAATAGGGGTCTTCAAAAACTTTATCTAAGTCTTCCGGCGCCTTTATCTTAGTCTTCACCAGATCTTTTCTTTTTTCTTTATCTTGCTGCCAATGTTTTTTCTCTTCTTCGCTTGGCTCATTACCAATACTGCCTAAAATTTCCTTTCCTTTATCCGTGATAATCTCCAAAATAAACTTACCATCTCTATCGAATAAAATTGCATCTGTGCCTTGAGATTCTACATTAGAACCCCCCATAGAGGTACAAAAACAGTTCCTATCCGGCTTTGCGCAGGATAAACCAATAATCACTGTTCTATTGCGATTATTGACATAGAACTCATCTTTATACTCTGAGTTATATACCTTATCTAATAATTCCAGCCCTTTTGTCTCGCAAGGCCGCACGCCGATAATAATTCTCTTAGTTTTAGTTAACGCAATTTCTTCTAAAGAGTTTTTGCTATCTTTATATTGGCATTTAAAAAACCATTCTGACGGGTTCAAAAATAATTTTTTTACCGGCTCGGTGGTAAAACCCTCGCCTAAATATAAATCTTGCGGATTCTTTATTGTTTCATAAAAAATACCTCTATTAGTTAATTCTTTTGGGCCGATGACTTCGAAATCCTGCAAAAGATAATTTAGCAGTTTATATAATTCTTCTTTAGTAACAATTTTTTGTATCATTTAATCCAGTCTCCCGGATCATCCTTATCAAAAGAGGCAAGAAGCGGCTTCTGTTCTACATTTGCGCCTGCCTCATATTTAAATAATTCCTTTATGTCTTTCTCTATCTTCTTATTTAACTCCCGCAAAGGTATGCCTACGGGGCAGACTCTTTCGCATTCGCCGCAATCTATGCATCGACCTCCCAGATGTATTGCACGTATCAGATTCCAGGAAAGATTCCCTTTTAAATTCGCTCCTTTAGAAAACCAGGCCGGCATGGCCTGGTCTGCCACGCATTTAGGGCAATAACACATAGGGCATACCTGCCTGCAGGCGTAACAACGGATACATCGGGAGAATTCCTCTTCCCAAAATTTTAAACGCTCTAAGCTAGACCTCACCTCAAGTTTTCGCACAGATTCATATTCATCCTTATCTTCTGATATTTTTCCTTTCTTCTCTTTATCTTTAAACAGATAGTCACAAATAGAAGGTGTTGAGGATTTGCAACTTTTGCATTTTACCCCAAAAGTAGCTGATTCTTGGATATCTTTTGCGCCTAAACGCAATCTTTTCTCATCAATTACCCCTGAGCACTCTACGCCGATGATATATACATTTTCCCGCCTTAATTGATTCTCCTGCAAGAGAACAACTATTGACCTTACATCGCAAGGCTTGGCAATTATCCCTATTTTTTGGCCCGCATAGTCCTTTAAGTAATTAGCCAAATTATACACACAGTAAACATCCCAGATTAATTTATCAACATCCTCTTCCCTATCCACAAAACAAGGCATGGCTAATACTCCATCAGATGCCCTTTGATAGCCAATAATCAAATCCACCTGCTTATTTTTTAATAATTCTCTTGCTTTAATCTTTAATTCGTCAATCATGCTTTTTATCGTTTGATTTGTTGGGTCCTGCCTGTTTAATCTCCTGCACTAATTCTTTTATTAATTTAGACCACTTATCCCCCTCGGAAGCAGAAACCCAGGACATCTGAAAACGTCTTGAATCAATCCCTAAATACTCAAGTAGCCTTTTTAAAATAGCGAATCTTCTGCGGGCATAGAAGTTCCCTTCAGAATAATGGCAATCGCCGATGTGGCAACCTGAAATCAAAACACCGTCAGCGCCGTCCATCAGGCACTTTAAAACGAATAAAGGGTTTACCCTGCCTGAACAAGGGACCCTGATAATCCTTATGTTAGGCGGATACTCGATACGGGAAGTCCCCGCCAAATCCGCGCCGGCATAACTACACCAATTGCAAAGAAAACCGACTATCTTAGGCTCCCTATCTTCTTTGTTCTCTTTCATAGCGCTTCTATCTCTTCCATTATCTGTATATTTGAAAAACCTTCCAAATCTATAGCTGACATGCGGCAGACAGCAGTGCAATTACCACAACCAGTGCAAACCCCCTCAATAACTTCAGCCACCACTCGCTTTCTTTTTTGCATCCTATCTTCTATTTCTTTTGCTTCTATAGCGCTAAATGGACAAGCCTTAATACATGCCTGGCAACCTGAGCATAAATTATTATCTACTTTGGCAATCAATGGCTCCCCTTCTAATTTATCCTGGATTAGGAGTCCTAATGCCTTAACTGAAGCAGCTGATGCGGTAGCTACAGTATCCGGTATATCCTTAGGTGACTGACAAGCTCCAGTAAGAAATATGCCGCTGGTAATAGTCTCAACCGGAGCAAGCTTTGGATGCGCCTCTGTATATAATTTATTCTGGTCATAAGGAATATGCAGCATCTGAGCGAGTTCTGCCGCATCCGGATTAGCCACTAAGCCGCTAGCCAAAACTACTAAATCTGCCTTTATTTCAATTTGCGCTCCGCTTAGGGTATCAGCACCCCTTACGATAAGTTTCTCTGCCTTTTCAAAGATACGGGAAACCCTGCCTCTTAAATAGACTGCGCCGTATTCCTCTTGCACCTTCTTTACGAACTCTTCGTAATTTTTCCCTGCGGCTCTTATGTCGATGTAAAACACATACGCCTGAGCGTCTTTATTATGTTCTTTAAGTAAAAGCGCGTGTTTTGCAGTATACATACAACAAAGCCTTGAACAATAAGGCACGCCTTTCTGTTCATCGCGCGAGCCTACGCATTGAATAAAAACTACATCGTGCGCCTCTTTACCGTCTGAAGGCCGGATAATCTTTCCTCCTGTAGGGCCTGAGGAATTTACCATACGTTCAAAGTGCAGACCGGTAATTACATCTTTAAATTTTCCGTAACCATATTCACCATATACAGAATGGTCGAATTGGGTAAAACCTGTGGCCACAATAAT
>DCOU01000122.1:0-6226 GCA_002322525.1 Candidatus Omnitrophica bacterium UBA1562
GGCATTAAAAGAAAGCGGGGCGCTGGCGGGGTTATTAAATAACAATGCGCTTTCCTCGCCACATAAACAAAAAACCGGCATAACCAAAGTTATTATATTTGTATTGGCAGCGGTTTTAGAGGCTCTTTGGCAGAGGCGCAGCCGCCTACAGCGTGTATGCAAGGCCTTAGAGACATGGATTGAGCGTTGTTATGATGTTTGGAAATCAGGAACTACTGGGGTTGCCCTTTCGAAAGAACTTGTAGCTTTTAGCTACCAGATTTTATATTTCCCCGGCATATTTAGATTGCCCGAACTTAGTTTTGACACTTTAAAGATTATTAGGGGGTTACAACTTAAAGAAGGCGAACCTGTAATGGAGATAGGCCCGTATTCTGGAGTTACACGGTATATTGCAGCTGCGGCAATGGGCCATCCTGTGTTGGTAGTAGAGCCGGCGCCAGTATTGAATAATTACATGAAAACAGCAGTCTTGCCTTTCTTAAGGCTGCTTCAAGATGTAGAGCCCGGCTTATTTGGAGGATTGATAAATAATATAAACTTCGTAGCTGCGGATATATTGACGCCAGAAGGTCGCAAAGCAGTCGAGGAAGCATGGAAGAGTATAGGAGGCTCTAGGGCAGAAAGAAAAACCGGTAGTATTATGTCTTTTAAGGTTTTCTGGGCGTATGAAGATTTAGATAGAATTAGAAAGATACCGGTAGATAGTTTTAAGGAGCGGGGAATCTGGAGAAAAGAAGATATACAAGATTCATTGAGGTGGATTAAGGATACCCTGAGGCCCCGGCGGATTCTTTTATCCGAACCTGACCAGCAAGGCGCGCATGATTTATGGGATGAGGCATTAGGCATGCCCAAAGATAACATAACCTTGCCCGAAGGCGAGGGAAGGTTCGTTATTACCCGCTATGTTTTTGATGGTTCTTTAAAGGCAGCGTGGCCTAAGTTAGAAACTATCTTAAGCGTCTTAGTATTTTTGTTAGCAATAGGGGTAGTTCTTAGCTACGCTTTGAACTATTTTGCAGGGGACACCTTTATTCGTCTTTTAGAACCGTCCCTGATGATGGCGATTGGGATGTGCGCGGCGCGTTCTTCTGACTTCGGCATCTCGGATGAGCCAGGCCAACTTCTTGATGATGTAAGTATGGCAACGGCACTTTTAGAGCACGGCGGGCCTTTAAATGTTGCAATATTACTAACTAATGCCGGGGCTAATTTAGAAAATTGGCGCAGGTTTTGCGGTTTTTCTTGCGAAGAAACTTCTGCAGCCACACAAGACATTCTTAAGCGCTACGTAGACAATATTGAACAGGGGGTTATCCCCGCAATACGAGAGTTGGGCTTAAAGCGGAAACTGAACATGACAGAAGTAAAGAAGATAGAAGTTCGCCTTAAAGAATGGTTAGGGGAACTGGGGGTTTTCTTGGGCAATATCTCAAATGCCATAGAAGCGTTTGACGGGCAAAAGCATAAAAACTTTATTAAAGATAAGCGCAGGCTGCAGTTTCTTGTTGTGCGTTGGATTATCAATGTCGCGGCCCTGGAAGCCTTTTTGTCGCCGGACCTTTCGGAGAGGTTGGAAACAACAGATTTAGCAGGATGGTTAAATAGATATAAAAATAAATGGGATTCAAAAGGATATAAATTTCCGATAGAAACCAGGATTGAAGATATATTGACGAATAAAGCGCTTATTCACGATTTATTATTATTTGTTGCGTTAGAAAGAATTATCTCCAACGGCTTTCACGAAATAGCAGAGATAGAGCAGGTGCTTCCGCAGGGCCGGTCAAAAGTTATCATTAAGGCTTTACAGCCTGCGACAAAGAATATCGCGCGCATAGTCATTTTGAGCCCGGGGTGGCTTTCGAAGGAATCCCTGGAACCAGATGCGCTAAACGGGCAGCCCAGGATTTTTATTTTTGACCGTATGCGCCCTGATTTTCATCACGGCGTTGGCTTGCCTTTTGCTGTAAGAGCTATTCAAAAGATGGGCGGTAGTATCGCTGTGCGCAATATCCGTCAGGAAGGCCAAGAGATGGTGGAATTTACGATTGATTTACCGGCGGCTGTGGATAATGCACTATCCAATAGAGGTCCCGCCGCGCTGCCATCTGAGAGAGGCAAGAATAACCGCAAGGCATTGGAAAAGGGTAAGCTTATTTTAGAGGGATACCAGCCAATACTGAGCGAACAGGGAAGGCATTTGCTTGGTGAGATAAAATCAGCTCTCGCGCATAAAAAACCCGGCTCCTTTAGCTCAGCGGATATATTAGGCCTGATTCTTCGGCTTCCTACCGCAGAGAATCCGCACTTAGAATTATTTGTTGATGCATTGGGATTATCTGAGGATGTGCGTAATTGCCTTCTTCGGCTTACGGTTGGTGGAGCCTTGCTTGTGCAGCTTAGCTTAGGCTGCTCTAACCAGTGTTTAATCTGTCAGTTGGAACAGCCAGGGAGAAGGCTATATCCGGCGCCCTACCCTATGGTTTTACGGCTTATCAAGAAAATCGCAGAAACTCATAAAGATATTGTGATTGCGCCATACCATAACAGCGAGCCTTTTGATTATTACGACCCGGTTATGGACGCAGATTTAGCGGATGTAGTCAAATATGCCTGTGATTTGGGGTTGAAGGTCAGTATAACCACTCATGGCTGGAGTCAAGATAATAAGATTGCCCAGCGTGCCGCAGAAAAATTAGCCAAATTACCCGAATCGTATAGAAATAACTTTTTTATCGCTATAAGCTTCCATCTTTACTACCAAGATGTTTTAGATGATCCTTATAATGCAACCCCAAATTATATTGAGAGATTTAGAAGAGTCATCTCTACCTTGAAAGGCTTAAACCCCCGCATATTAAAATATGATTCCGAAAGAGTGCTCTCTCGCGAAATAGATATGTCCCGGGATTTAGTATGGGAAACACCAAAACAGGAGGGGGTCATTAAAGAATCAAACTTAGATTTCAGGGTTGTTAGAGTTAAATGGCAGGGAAGAGCAGCCAGTTTATATCGTAAAAAGGTAGGGAAGGAAGAACTCGGCCAATCTATTTCTGATTTTGCAACGTCCGGCGCAGGGGTTATTTTCCGCCCAAATGGAAAAATATGCCTGGCTACTACTATGGGCAGCGTAAGGGAAAACTTTAAGGGCAGCACCGATTTGAGATTCCGCAAGTTAATAGAATTCTTGCAAAACGTTTTCTTGGATAGGCCGGGCTATAGCTGGAAGGAGTGGCAATTTGAGCTTCCGGGAGTGATTATAAGCTTATATTTAACTCTGGAAGCCAAGGCAATCTTAAAAAAACATTCGCTTAACGATGCTGACTATAAAGTTCTCTGGAGCGTCATTTCCAGGGCGCCGGTATCAGCAAAGTGGCAGGGGGATTATGTTGTTACGCCCGAGCGCCTGAACCGGATACACGATACAGGCCTTCGGTGGTACTCTCCGCAGGCCCCAGCCGAAGACAAAAGAAACTTACCTAACGCGGGTGGTTCATCAAGCACTTTTCTCTGCGCCGGTCTGGGTTTATCGGGGGCACTTGATCATAGTTATCTGGCACAGTTGCTTAATCTCCCGCCGCCAGTGTGGACGCAATATAGCTGGCTGGCGCTGGTTGCAGGATTGGGGCTCGGGTTTTTATTATTGGGGATGTGCGCGGTGCGTTCTTCCAGTAGAAGGCAATGGTTGGCAAATAGGTCAGAGGAAGACGTTGAAGATATTCTTGGAGATTTAATGGCAGCGTTAGCTCCGCAGAGCCTTCCTATCAGTATGGATTTAAACGCGCCTCTTTGCGTATTAGAAGAACAGATTCCTGATTTAGAAAGTATTATTATCAGTAATGATTATGACGATACAGCCAGAAGTGCTGCAATAGGCGCTTTAGTCTTTATGGCGGCGATAAAGGGCAGTTTGCAGGCGCAACAAAGATTGGGATTCCTGCTGGAGCATTTTTCAGATTCGAGCGTTTCTCATAATTGTAGAGTAACGGCAATAATTTTAGAAAGAATATTTAGCTGTTTAAAGATAGCCTCTGCTGATAAGGAAATCATGAAATTGGTATGCGGAGTATTTAGCGACCCGAATTTTTCCCGGAAACAAAGGCTGGGGGTTCTTGGGGTACTGGAACGACAGGTGCTTTCTGGTAACAGAATAGCAATTTCAATAATCGAGGCCTTGGCGCCTGTACTGCAAGACTCGATTCTTGCCAGGAGCAATACGCCTGACAAGAACAATGACATATTGCTATTTGCTGCCTTGCAGGGAGGGCATCGTTCATTTAGGGCAATAGCGCAGTGGATAATGACAATTAATAAGCCATCAACTTTTAGGATAGCGATGAGGAGCATAGAGTCATTGAAGAATTTTACAGCCCCTCCTCTGATTAATATCAGTTCCCCACTTAAGCCCGCATCTTTATTTGGCGTAGATGATATCTGCGAGATGACAAGGAAAGAGGGCGCCCGCGCTCTCCTCGTGACACTAAGGGATAATAGGCATATAAGGATAAAGTTTGTCCGTAAAGAAGAGGCATTGGCAATTTCTATAAAAGAGATGATGCTTGAGCTTATATTCATTACATTGCTTAAAAGAAAAGGTTATTACAGAAAATTCGGCGCCGAAGAAAAAATTATGCTAAACGGCATAACCAGCCTTGAGGCCTTGGATAAGGCTATTCCGGGCCTTGAAAATTTAATTTATGGAAAAGGCGTCAGTCTAAAAGGATTGAACACCTCCTTTGCAATTATCTACGAAGTAGCCCCCGGATACGAGCGTTATCCTAACGGAGAAAAAATGCCTTTTGAAGAATTACTTGCCTGCGCCAAATTACAGATGCAAAAGATAATTTGGTTGTATCAAAACAATATATGCCATACTGCCTTTCTGGCTTATTGGCATATAGGTGATGGCAAGAGTAAATTCCGCTATAGCCTTAGTTTCGACCAACGCAACCATATGGACTTAGTAGGCAGAGGACTTCTCTATCCCAACCTAAGATGCGGATACAACGGTAATGGTATTCTTGCAGATAAAGGGCATATGGAGTTTCGGTCGCATAATAATATAGGCGGCCTTATGGATATGGTTCTTGACTGGCTGGTATGCTGGGTTCAGGCCGGAATCTTCCAGGGATTAACAGATAGGCAGATTATTCAGATTATTGCCGCAGGCTTAAATGAACTCAAGCATATAAAGCCCAAAACGCTAGGCGAATTAAATATCGATGCGATGGTCAGTTATGCTATTGGCGCATTCCTTAACTATGCAAGGCAAAACAATTTTAGATACTGCCCGCAGCATCAGGAATGGGTTACTTCCAAGATGTCTCTTCTAAATGCTTTAAAACGGATAGATTCATCTCAAACAAAGGAACAAATAAAGCCAGCTGAAATTTTAAGGATGAGCTGGGGATTTTTAGATTCTACCGATGCCCTGGGGTCAGCTTTAGTGAAAGGGATAGAGATTAACTGCCGCGAACTGGATTACCTTTATGCATTACTAAAGATGGTTGAGAGCGCATTATCTTCTGATAAATTTATGGCTTACCATAACACCTGGACTTTTGTTGAGGAGCTATTGAAAATAGGAAGAAATAACGTTACTGCCAATAAGACAGGCGACTCCTTAGAGCCCATTGCATCGCCAGTTCGCTTTGGACTTGGTATGTTCGTTTTTGCCCTCCCAGCTTTAGTTTTCTCGGTTCATCTACCTGCTTGGTTTGGGGTGGCGATTGCGCTGATTAGTGTTGTAGCGCTGATGGTGGCAAAGATGAAGCCAGATAAGGTTAGAAATGTAATTCCTCGACTGAGAAAATTTTCTGATAAGCTGCTTCAGCGTTATCCCCAGCTTCATGAGATATGGCAAGAAACCGATTTCCCTCGCCTTAATGGAGCCTTGGGTGGCGACCTCATTGCCTGGAGAAAGGTTGTTGATGTAGCGGGTAAGCTAGACGATGTACGAAGGCAATGGCATTTCTACATTTTTGTAGCTGGCATTCTAGAGGAGCTGGATTACGACCGAGAACTCTTGTGTAAGATTATGGATATAGCAAGGGAGGAAGAAGGGGAAAGAGTATTTAATTTCCTTGCAAAAGCTTCGCGTGCCGCACATCGTGCCCGCAGAGATCCGGAAAGGGTATTGAAAATCTTAAGAGGAGAGCCTTTGGCTTTCGGGGGTTTCATAGGAGCGTCCACTGCAGATTCTGGCAAGGCCCAAGCCCCA
>DCOU01000122.1:6376-9484 GCA_002322525.1 Candidatus Omnitrophica bacterium UBA1562
TCCTACCGTGGTGTATATGCGACTGAGCAAATTACTAAAGAGGCTAGAAGAAGAAGGAAAGTTTGGGGAGCTTATTCTTGACCTTGGCGCAGGTTTTGTAGGACTCTCCGGAATGAACTTCTACCACAATAGACAAAATGTTGTTATCGCAGTAGATATTAGTTTTAAGGAAGAAACAAGGTTTTGTGATGAATTATCTGCAGCGGCACTAGCCGTAAGAGGCGATGTGCACCAGCTCGATAGGGTTCTTCAGCAATCGGGGGTCAGTAGATTTATGGCCCAAGCGCATGGCCCTGCGCCTGCGGCTTTTTCATCTTGTGTACTTTTTGACGTCTTGAATTATGTTGACTACCGCCAGGTTATACAAACCGCTATGCGTTACCTAGAGTCCGGCGGGCGATTGATTATATCTAATATGGCTGGCGCGGGTTTCTCTGGGTTATTCCACGAAAGAGGGGTAAAAACTAATAGCGAACTTCTTGCTTTTCTTGTTGGGTTGGGCCTGGAGATAGAAGATTATGAGCCTGCAGAGGAAGACGTGGCTTCTATTATGAATAGTCCCTTGCGTCAATTTATCGTTGTCCGCAAGAAGTTATCGCCTGCCGCCCCTGCTGCGCCGCAGGTCAGCTTCGGCATGCTCTACGCAAACGGGCTTTCTGTTTTGGGCTTATTTGGCTATCTTTGGGGCTGGCCAGGATGGCTGGCGGGGTTGATTATGGTGGCTGGGCTTCTGGTACCGATGATGGTATTGCAGCGCGGAAATAATAATAGCAGGAGAATAACAGATAGATACCTATTTTTTAAAGCTTGGTATTTTACGCATAAAATCGGCGTAATCATAAAGAGAATTTATGGATTAGAAGGTCGCTATGAGCCATCTGTAGCCAATACTTTAATAATATTTTATATATCTTATTATATAGAACATTGGATAGGGAAAGAATTTGCAGGTGCCTTTTTGGATAATGTGGTTTTCCAGGGGATACCAAAAGAATCAATTTTAGAGTCTCTGGCAATAGATAATTTTGAAGAAAGAATAAGTTTTATAATAAAGAAAACAGCCCTTACCGAAGAAGAATCCATTATTACCAGAGTTCAAGCGCTATGGGAGAAGCTCGGTTTAAGTAAGGAGACAGAACTACGCAGGAAAATTAATCTCATTGCAACACAGGCAGATGCCTATACAGGTATAGGCAGAGGAACTGATTTAGAAAGAAGAGAATTGATTAGAAGTTATGCCCGTTTTTCACAGGCTAAAACAAAGAGGCTTAACTTTAGTTTAGCAGCTATATCTCCTACGAAGTGGTGTAAGGCAAGCGCGAAAAATCAGCCCTGTCGGCATTGTTCCATTGTTTTTAGAAAATCTTTAAGAAGGGTTAATAAAGAAGAAAGATACAGGTGCCTGCAGAGATTTTTGAATTTTACAAGGTCGCACGGCATTAAACAACTTGTAATTACGGGCGGAGACCCTATAAAGATGGCCATGAGTGAAGTGGATTTTATATTTTCTGCCGCAGAAGGAAAGGTCAATATAACCACCAGTGGATATTGGGCTACTGATTTAGAAACCACAGAGGCAATTCTAAGAAGAATCTGGAATAGAATCCAAGATAAGGTAGTATCAGGGAGGATGGAGTTTATTTTACAGATTAGTTTTGATATCTTTCACCAAGAAATTAGATTAAGAAATGGAATATTAGAAGAAAACATACCTATTGAAAATATAGCTAATATTCTACAAGTAGCAGCAGAGAAATTCCCGGGTATTAAAACTCTCTTGATTAACAGATTTGAGCCGTTGCATCCAAAACGGATTAGTAATTCACAAGGAATGCCAGTTACCTTTACCGAGCTGCTATTGCAAGAGTTAGACACTGTATTAAAGAGAAGAGGGTACCGAATCGGTCATATTGTTGAAGACACAAACATTCCACTAGAAGAAAGAATGCAGGTTATTGCGCTGGATGCAAATGGCAGCTTTACAAGATATCCTGCGGTAGAATATGAAAATTTAGCCATTTTGAGACTGAATGGCGAAGAAACAGGCTTGAGAATCGCAAGGAGCAGCGATTTGGTAAATACCGTTGGTTGGGCGAGTTTATTAGAGCGCTTTGAATATACGACTTTTTATCTAGATTTTACGAATTCTTTCGCTACACTTAAAGAAATTGGTGGGCCACTTGATGACGATTTGTATTTAGGAATTGATGACGATGGCAATATCTATCATTCAGCTTGGGCTCAGAATATTATGTGGGCATTAGGTAATATTTATGATACCCCTATCGAAGAATTAATAAATCTAGCCGAGAAAGACCCTTTAATAAGAAAGTATTTAGAAGATCCATTAGGACTGATTGATTTAGCGCTAGAATTAAAACCCGAGATTAAAGAGCCCCTCTGGGTGTCACCTAATGTTATTTCAGGTATATACATGGTAATATTAGGTAATTCTATTTTAAGGCTCCATCTTACTCAGAGGCTCATTAAGCAAGAATTGAATTTAGATGTACCTGATTATGTAATAACGACGGCATTCCTTGACAATTTGATTACTAATTACGCTACGGACGCTTCTCAATACGAAGCCGCCAAAGGGTCAGTCAAATCCGCCGCGCCGCCAGCCGACCCCGCCCAATCCATCCCGGGTGATTTAGAAAGTTTCTTCTCAAAGGTGTTGGGTAGGAGGGTGGATAGGTGGCTAAATATATTGGTGAATGCCTATATTGTGCCTCCTGTTGAGGAGCTAATCTTCAGGTATATCCTACCTTGGTTTATCGGCAATGAAATAGCCAACCGAATTTATGCTGACCTTCATTGTTTTGCTGCTTACCGGGAATATAAAACTCAATACTGCAAACAGAAAGTTTCTCAGTCAACTTGGCAAGAGTTTCTAGGATCAGATTTTTGGAAAAAGAGGCAAAAAGCGCACCTTGTCTTTGCAGGAGAGATGTCAGGATTAAGCCTGAAAGAGGCAATCAAGAAACACATTGACAATAACAGGCGTGTTTTATCTGGAGAAAGCCAGTCAGGAGAAATTCTACAAAGCATTTGGTCTTCCATGGGCTTCTGCCTGAGTTGGCTGGCGGGGGTGCTTATACCGGCAGG
>DCOU01000034.1 GCA_002322525.1 Candidatus Omnitrophica bacterium UBA1562
TGGCTTACGCAAGAGACCGCTGAGGAAGAGGATAAATTCTACGAAGTATTAATAACTGCGGCTCTGTTGCACGATGTCGTAGAAAACAGTTTGGCTAATCCGGAGGAAATTGAACGGGTCTTTGGCAGAAGGGTTCGTGATTATGTAGAGCTGCTAACTAAGAACGAAATAGATAAAAATGCTTCCCCCACAGAAGTAGCGCGGCAGGAAAGAGAGCGCGACAGGAAGTATTTGAGGAGACTGTATGAAGCGATACCTCAGCCCGCAGGGCCGGATAAAGAGGGGGGATTGCCTGTTCTGTTGGTAAAATTTGAGGATAGGCTGAGCAACCTTCCCACCATCGAAGCCTTTAAAGACGCATCTGGTAACCCGGACATAATGCGCCAGGCGAAATATCTTGATGAAACAGCCACTCTTCTGCTTATTGGTACTTTTGCGTATTTCTCTTTGGCAGGCCAGAAGGAGAGCATGGAGAGGGCGCTTTTAGCAGATATGTTAGATGACCTCTTGGAAGGATTTATAGAGAATTATAAGCGTCTAAGTATTTTGAAAGACACAGGAAGCTTCACTAAGGAGCTTGAGCTTTTAGAAAAGATAAAACTAAGGTTTGCGGCTATTGGCGCTATGACGATTGAGCATCTCCATGCCTTTGAAAGTGGCTGGATTTCTCTACCCTCTGATTTAACCTCCGCTTTTTTAATAGAAGCAGGTTTTCGTTATCTTACCTTATTACATGAACATGAAAAAAAGAGCGAGGAGGGGAGGAAAAAAGACGCGCTCATACAAAGTATAATTTCTACGTATCACCTAGCAGGCCTCCCGCAAAATGAGCCTCATTTTTCAGCAGCAAGGTCAAACTGGCCGCTGGTTGAGGCAAGTGTAATTTTTGATGATGCAGTAACTTGTTTTGAATTCTTAAAAGAAGAGGAGAATTTAGCGCAAGCAGCAGATATCCTTGCGCAATTATCCGTTCTTATGGAGCAAAAAAGGAGATTAAAAGAAGATAAGGAGTATCAGGGTAGATATAAGACGTATCAAGCCTTCTTTATGAGGCGTAATAAACCACAAGAGCCATTATTTAATGAGATATTGAGAGAATATTATCCGCTTAGCTGGGAAAGGATTATTTTGCTTGTCATTCCATTGGGCGTAGCTAAAGAGCCTAGAACGCTGGAGGTGAATTTTAATTACTGCAAGGATATATTTAAATCTATGTCAAGGAGGACAGGACCTGTAATAAATTTAGCAAGCCAGCCTTTGAAAGAGCTTTTACACGCAATAAAAATAAATGGAGATTATGCCTTTACTAAAGAAATAGATAAGGCTGTTGATGACGCACTCTCTTTTACGGATGAAGAAACCGCAAAAAGGAGACTAACTTCTCTTACAGAGTTTGGATGGTTAATAGAGGGGTGGACAGGAAATCAACCTTATGCGCCACTCGCTAAATTAAAAGCCGCGATACTCCTCGGTGATCCCCTTATCTGTAAAGCAGTATTTTCAAAACAAGAATTAAACGCACCTGGTTTGGAAGCTGTCCAGGAGATAGAACGATACGCATCAGCGTATTATAAAGGCGGTTTAAAGGAATTGATGCGCGAGGTGTTCTGTTGGCGTTTTGGCAGGCAGGAGTTTGCGAGCGGACCTAAAGTAGAGAGTGCATTTGATGGACTCTTGGATTTTGCGCATGATGATGAATTTTGGGATTTATTCTGGAGTTGTACCCAGACGAGAAGATTACCACCCCCGGATATAGAGCTCCTTTTCCTGTGCGTTCATGACCGCTTTTCTCATCTTCCTGAGCAAAGAAACAAGGTTACCCAGCAAGCAGTAGAACTAAAGAATAATGGATTTTTAAAAGGAGAGATTGAGTATTTACTTAACGAGCAAGAAGTAGCCTATCCATTGGTTGTGCTTCTTCTTTCATATGCGCTCAGCAAGGCAAAAACTAAAAGACAACTATTATTTACAGCCCTAAGGAAACTATCAAAGGTTGAGGCAGTAATTGAGCAGCCCAGGCCAACATTTATTCCAGATGTAGGGCAAATAACCTCTCTTGCAAAACAAGACAAAACTATCAGCGAGGTTTTAGAAATTGCCAGAAGGGCGTATAATGGCCGTTTCTTTTTAGGCAGTAGGCAAAGATATTTTGACCATGCGCAACTTTTTGCTGCCTGCGTGCTAAGCGAAAGCGAAAGATTAGGCTTGGACAGGGCTATCAGGGATGAACTTATCTACGTTGCCCTTTTGCACGGCGTAAAGGAGGAGCTGAAGATATATCTTACTCAGAGGCGAGTTTTTGATGAAAAGAAAGCCTACAGGATAAGCGAATTGCTAAAGAAACTAGAAGATATTACCCAAAGGCCTTACCTTTCTCCGGAGCCAGGTAGCCACGCTATCTATAACCATATGAATCTTCTTATCCAGCTTACAGGCGGCGAGCCAGAAATTAAGTTTTTGGCATTTTGTGACGCCTGGGCGACTATATTAGCCCTGCCATATTTGCCTTCTTATCTTGGCCATTATCGTGACTATATTCTCCAAGAGGCTAAAGAGATATATACTTACCTTGCCGAAAGATTATTTCAAACTGATTTAGCAACCAAAGTTAGGGATGCGCTGTTCTATGTGGAAGATCCGGATGCCTATCTGGCTACCAGAAGAGTATTAGAGGGAGAAGGGATGCTCGGTAAAGCCAAAACGTATGAAGATGCAGAAAAAGACTGGGAGATAAAAGAAAGAAGTAGGCTTAAACAGATTTTTGTGGACTTAGAAAGGAAAACTTCGGGACTGAAAATAGAAATTTTGGAGATGCGGCTTAAAGGAGTAGCCTCTTGTTTTAGGAAAACCCGACAGCAACCCAGAAAATATCCTAGCGTCAAATACCTAAGGGATCTGTTTGGTTTAAGAATATTGGTTAATGCAAGAGAATACATTGTGGAAGCCCTGGAGTTTTTGTGCTCAAGATACGGAGCTAAATACAATGATGCAGAGGTAAAATGGGAGAAGTACAAAGCCTACCACTATAATTTACAGGATGCATCCGGCCGCTATATTGAAATACAGATTTTCTGGGATAAGGCAGAGTATATTAGGTATGCAACAGGTGAATCCGCACATTGGGTAATGAAAGCAATAGAGGAGACCGGGGGGAAGTTTTTTCCTGATGTGATTAGAACTGTTTCTGGCTTAGCCCCTATTGAACCTAGCGGAGATTTCTTTAGAGATTTTCGCGCTATCTATGACTCTCCTACAATAAGCGAATGGGTATATGTAACTAATGATCAAGATTGCCACGACTTAAGATTGAAAAGAGGCGGTACCAGCGCAGATTTTCTTTCCCTGCCGCGCGTCGATCTTTTCAACGCTAATTCCAGAGGTATTACTACCATAGCGTCCAGAATATTATTAGGCTCGCCGCGGGAGGAGGCAGATGAAGAAAACCAAATGTTACTTATGCACCTTGAAATAATTCCCCGCGAAATTACAACACCTCGTTCCCGCGGTTTGACCTATGAGATGGCTCCCGGTGATACAGTATATAGTGTACTGAGCGAGCCAGGATTTCTTTTAGGGCCTCATGCTGTTTTACGCCGCAAAGAAATCGAAAACACTTCCAAACACTTGCGCACCATCCTTTGTTTGAGGTTATCCACCCTTCTTGATTATCGAGATAGGCCTTTGATTTACTACAAAGGAAAACGCCTAATTCAAGTTAAGGGTAAAGACGGCTTACAAGAGTTTAAGCGCATTATGGCTGAAAAAGGCGTGGCTATACTCGCCGGAGGTTTTGGCATAGGAATAAAAAATATAACCAAATTAAATAATTTTCTGGGGCCGCTTGTTTATGAATACGACCTTGCCAGTGCCGAGGAACTCTATATCTGCCTTGCCTTAAAAGAAACAGGCGATAGGGCAATAGCAGAGCGTTTGTTCGATCTTGAGGAGTTAAAGGAAAAGGCGATAGAACAAGGAAGAAGCATTCTTGAGGAAACTCACATTAAAATAGACAAAACTGCTCTCTTAGCCCTGGGATTTGAAAGATTCGAGCAATTCTATATTGCCTTAGCCGCTAATCAAATTGAAAAGTCTGCAATTATCGCTGTTCTTAAGAAAGCCAAACAAAAAACAGAGTCCGCCCTCTCCTGGCAGGCCTGGAGACGGGGTTTTGCTGCAGGTTTAGTCACTTCTTTGATTGCTGCGGTTATCTTGGCACTGCTCGGTTATCCTCTGGGCTGGGGGGTGATAGTAGGTGTGGTTGCAGTAGTAGTTTTAAATCTAAGGCATCTACTACCCGGGATTTCCTATATTTTCTCTCCTCATGAACTATTGGAGAGCCTCTGGGCATGGTTGTGGGCGAGGAAACAAGACCTCAAGGTAAAGATTAAACCTGACTATAGTGGAAAAGAAGGCCCTGTAGCCATACAGGCATTTGAGGATACCGCAAGCAAAGGTACGTCCGAACTTAAACCGCTGGCACTACCTGAATCCATATGTATAGGCGGTATCTTAGGTAGCCTCCTTGAAGCAGGTATCTTTGGCGGGCTACTCTATTACCTCTTTACCCATTGGTTCAGCTCTTCCTTGGGCTCTGAGACTTTTGTTTTCCTTACTATCCTCTCCATGGGAGGCCTCCTCACCAACCTCACTCACGCCCTATTCAGCCATGAAGTAGATTATAATAACACACAAGACGCAAAAGATAAAATACAGGAAATAGCGCAGCAGATAATCAGCCAATTGTATCCAGAAGGCACAACTCGCCGTATTCAGTCAACTAAAGATGCGTTCTATGCAATAGCATGCCAGATAGAGGAGGAAGTTTTGCTTAACCGCATCTATGTAAACCCTGAAGAGAGATGGGTAAGTTTTGTCACTTGGTGGGTAGGCCTGCTTGAGCGGTTGCGTTTGAGGTTATCGCCGCCACAAATTAGATTAGCTCTTAAGAGAATCTGCGCCGAAATTAGTGCTGATATTAAAAACCGGCAAACCCCGCAATTCAAAACCATAAGTAAAGAAGCAGATATTTGGCTTTACAGCCTACGCATGGCTTATGAGCATCTTAATCCAGGCTTAGGCCTGCGGGGAGCTGGAATTAAAGTTCCTGATAGAGCTAAGCCTATTACTTTGCCTGTTGGAGAAGGAAGTTTAGCAGGCTGGATTTTTTATGCTTTGGGGAACAGTAAGAAAGCCCAGCCCAGCGTAGTTTTGTTGGCGCCGTGGGGTTGCAATACGGATAGATTGATACCTTTTGCTCAGCAGTTATACGAGAATTATCTTAACTATAAGTTTAATGTGCTGGCCTTAAACCTGCGTGGGCATGGAAACAGTATGCCTGAACAGAGTTGCACCAGCGGCATTTTAGAATCCCGGGATTTGCAAATCGCGATGCAAGAATTAGCTAAATTGCCGCAGGTGGATGTTAACCAATTGATGGCAGTAGGGTTTTCTTTGGGCGCGATAACCGCAGTGCTTGCCCAGGCGAATTCGCAAGAGAGAATATTTAAACGCATTATTACAGTAGGATTGCCTGCAACCTATGAGAAAGCTCTCTTTAACTGGTTCCTGCAGTTGGTTTATCAGCAGCAAAGCTCTGGCCATGCCCCTGATGAGTTTTATCTTGAGGTTGCCCGAAAAGCAGTGGAGGCAACTGCCATTATAAATCAATGTGACCTAAGAAAAGTGGGTATTGAGGTGGATAGGATTAATTCTCTGTCTAGGCTGATTGATATTATTGCCAGCGTAGCTGCCAAAACCAAGTTGATGCTCGTTTGGCAGACGGATGACACTATTGTTGACGAGGGGCAATTTGAATTGATGGAAACAAGGCTCTCAGGTAAAGCCAAGATATATCGTTATAACGGCTCGCACAACAGCGTCCTTGATACTGCTACCCTTGAAAGCGAGTCGTTTTTAAAGGACCTTGCTGACTTTTTGGCCCCCACCACTGAAGACCTCGCCTGCACCTCCCGGCCGCTCACTGATGAAGAAAGGGAGGACTTAATCAGCGTGCGAGATGAATATGTAAGAAACAATAGAGACGAGCTTTTGGCTATAGTTGCCCAAAGAAGAAACCAGCCTCTCTATCAAGCAGAGAAAATGAGGGCTGCAGGCATATTCGCAAAGAAAGGATACAGGAATATAGCTGAAATTTTAGAGGGTGCAGTAGTTATCCTTGCCCCGCCGAAATTAAGAAGGACAGTAAAAGCCTTTCAAAAAAGGCACAATAATCCTCCGATAGAAGTTGATGCCCTCCCTCTTTCGATTGACAGCACAAATGTTATTACCATCATCGACCCCGTTCTGACCAAGCTCATTGACATTGCCCGTATCCCTACCATTGCGCGCAGTAAGTTAGAACGTATCTTTGGCCACGAAGGCCCTGCCTTGGCTGGTTATCCTGATAAGAAAAACAGGGAGTTTGAAGAATTAATAGAGCAGGAAGGCTTTATCGTCGCCAAGGCGGTTTTAGCGGGATTGGCAGTTTTAGCTAAAGAACTGACAGGAGATATTGAGCCCCGAGTGGAGATTATAATAAGAGAGCCAGCCAGAATAGCTGAACAGGCACAGATTTTATCTTCAAAAGTCACCGTGGCATCTGAGATTGCCTGGAAGGCAGTTAAGGCTATTGAAGCCACAGCATACTACGAATTAATTACTGATATTTATATGAATATGTTAAATTTATTAATGACTGCGCTTAGTCTATTAGCGAAATTGCCGCCTGATGATGAGCGGATACAGAGATGTGTTGAAATGATACGGCAGAGGGTGCTGGATATGGAGAGCATCGGAGAGCATTTTACAATTATGGCAGGGCCTGAAGTGGATTCAGTAGCTAAACTGTATTTGCAATTAGCTGTGATTTTTAAGAGGCTAAAGAAAGGATACCTTGCTAGGGAAATGGAGAAAGTGGCGCGGCTAAGGAGGGATAAGGGTGATGTAAAGGCGGGTATTAGTGATAGGGTGGATAGGCAAAGCACTAAATCCCGCCGCGGCTACTTCGGTACGCTGATGAACGAAGAAGATGAGCGAGAATACAATGCATTCCTTGACCAAAACCAGGATAATATGGTTGAATGTGCTCGTTTAGAAGGGGATACTGTTCCTGGAGCCAGGTTTTCCTCCCGTTTCTATTACCTCACCGTCCAATTCCCCCAAGCGCCGCCTGTCTACAACAGGCAAAAGGATGGGGTTGTTGAAATTTATTTTGCTTCTCTAGAAACCTACCAGACATTCCAGAGTCAATTCCCCGACAACCTACAAACAGCTCTTGAGATAGTTAACTTCCACGAACAAACAGAACTAGAGTTAATAGCTCAAAAATATACTCGCACAGCATCCCACCAGGAAACAGCCCGCCGCGCCAGAGAGAGATTTCGAACTACAGCCCCTCTAGTTCTTAAGGGGCTGGATAGCATTTTTCCTGAGTCTGATATTATCCTTGCCGCGCCGCAACCCATTCAGCCTGCAGAGGGCAAGGACCAATTTTGCGCTTTATCCGGATATGATTACGTTGTCCAATATCTCCTGGATAATCATCAGAGGGCTTTAAAGATAGGAATAGGAATGAATATTATCACAGAATACGGAGGGTTATTGAGAAGAAAAGAAATCCGAGGGGTTCCTGCAGTAGTCGAAATGATTATATCTGTTCTGGAGTTAAGGTTAAGCCCAGATGAATTCCTAAGAAGAGCCTTTTTAGGAATACCGGAGCCTCGGCAAACGGATTTTTATGCAGACTTAGATATTTTAAGTAAGATAGCTTTTAATTTAGGAGAAATGGTAGTTGAGCGTAATCCCGGCTTAAAAGAAAACTTTACAGTAGAAAGTATCATAGGCCTGGAAGATTATTGGGTTTATCGGATAGCAGGGAATGTTTTGAGTTTCCCTTATGTTTTCGTAGTCTATGTCTCAAATGACCAAACTGGAGCAAAAGTTATGCGTGAATTTGAAAATATGCGCCGGCTTTACGCGCTATACCCTTCGGGCATTATGCCTATATTGGCGGAAGAAAGACTTGTCTCTGGCCGTACCGCAGTTATTGTTCCCTGGCATGGTCTTTCGCAATCCAAAGAAAAGGCCTTAGAATTAAAATTAATGTCTCAGGAGTGGGAAGAGGCGTTTAACCCCAGGAATTATCCTCGGGTATTTATGGGCTTAGGAGCTGTTTTTAGCAGGATAGAATCAGAAGGAAAAGCGCATTCATTAGCCGGTGAGAGGTTCATCATTTATTATTCCCCAGAATTAAATTCAGAGGTTATGCCTGAAGAAGAAATAGTACTTTGCCGTAACATAGCCCGTCTCTATACCGCTATTTATTTAAGATCATTCCGAGCAGAAGACAGTAAGGGAATCGTTCTTCCCGCAATTAATTGGTCTGCCTGGGACTTGATGGTACGCACCCAAGATTTTCAAGTTCTTTTATTTTCGGTTAAGGAAGAGTTAGCGCGAGGTTCTCCCGAAGAATTAGTAGCCAGGCTCATTTCAGTGCTGCCTTTCCCTGAATATAGAGAAGATTTCATTGAAGTTATTAATGAAGTGCTTGAGTCTCTTGAGCCTGGGGCTCAAAGAGAAGTCGCGTCTTTAACAGATATTAGTTTTTGGAGAAGATTAATTTTTGATGTTGCGAACTCCGTCGCACCCGCTCAGAGTGGAGGCGAAAGGCCGCAGGCCGCTAAATCTCTCCGTCATTCCACTCCCGCAATCCAATTTATAGGCACGGTGCTCTTTCCAAAATTAGCAGGATGGTTCTTACGGATATGCTGGGAGACCTGGGTAAAAGGAACGCTGTATTATACTTCGCGCCTCATTCGTTCGCCACTGGATAGACACTCAGTTCTTAAAGGTATTGTTTTTGTCATTATCTTTATCCCCTGCTTCTTTCTTCCCACCATTACTACCGTTATCGTGCCCCTCCGCAACGATAAAACTACCAGAAGGATAAAACAAATTGTCCCATTGGAATGGTTTTCTTTTGTTACTGCAACAGCCCTCCGGGTTCATGAACAAGGGCACCTAGAAGGAAAAGGTGAGTTAGGGGCGTTACGGGTAGAGGCGGGCACCATCGCCCGCTTGTCGTCGGGACAGAAAACGATAATTCCCGCCAGAGGAATCATTCCTTCCAAAAAAGCCGCTCCTTTACCAGCCGAAAGCATTATCGGAGAAGACCCCAACCTCGTTATTTATCTTACGCCGCAACATTTAATTAAATATACCTTAACAAGGATATTTTCATTTATACATAGAGGCCTTGTTTTACCCAGAGTTCAATTTGTGGTAAAGGAACAGGATAACGTTCACCGTATAGTTCACCGTATATTGCTAGGTTTTGGTGAGATTGTTTTAAAAGACGGCATCAGAGAATTATCTTTATTTACCACAGCCCAGAGATTAAGGCCGGGAAGATATCGGGTTATCTATGAGGAGATATCCAATGACAATATCCGCATTATTCACGAGGCAGGAATAACTAAGAAAGAAGTGAACAAAGATTCAGAGTGGGGCCCTATCCACCTTAAACTTATTTTGCCTGGCAGAGAAAAAGAATCTTCTGGCTTTCACATTGGTAATAAAATCCGGATTGTAATAAGAGAAGTCGAGGATCCTAATAGGATTATATATGCAAGCGCGCCAATGCAAATCCGTATCAGAAAGCCAACTATTCGGCAAAGCCCTTGGATTAGTAAGATTGCCGAAGAAATCTTTGACCGCGTCACTGCCTCAATGCTTCTTGCAGGTATTTTTACTGCCTTTAGCTGGTTACTTATACCTTATATGATATATTGTGGCTTAAGGTATAAACAAGTATTTTATAGAGACGTTTCCATATGGATTTACAAAAAAGGAAAGTTGGTGCGGGGTAGCATATATAAATTTATAACTTTAGACCCCAACGCCGATAATAAGCTTATCTTAAGTATCTTAGGAAGATTTATTCGCGCAATTGGCTTGGATGAACTCCCGCAGCTGGTATTGGTATTACAAGGGTATTGGTCTATTTTTGGCCCTCGCGCTCAACAGGCTAGAATACACAGGCTTTCTACCGGAGACTGGGTGGTGAGTAAGGATTCAAAGAAACGATATGCCAAAGGATGCAAGCCAGGTTTCTTAGGCACTATAATAGCGTTAATAGGCCGTGGCCCCATAAAACCGAGCTTGATTACGAAGATTGCTTATGACCAATTTGACCATGAGAATCGGTCTATAATTCTGGGCATTAGAATTATTTACCGCGTATTACTTGCCTTTATTTGTTTAGAAGGGGTTGAGAGATACAGCGGCTTTAGAGACTTAGAAATATTGGAGATGGAAGACTGGAAAGTAGGGCCTGGGGCTGTAGCTGCGCCGGACACTGAAGCCGCCGCGCCGCCAGCCGCGGACACTATAAGAGGATTTACCTCGCCATATTCTTCAACTTTTTCAGTAGATATAATCAGCCAAGAGATCGGGGCTTTGATAGGACTCTTAGAATCAGATAGAACATGGGGAAGCATTGTTTATGAGTTGAAAATCAAGTTAAATAAAGTCATTAGTGAGTTAAAGAGGCTAAAGAAAGACAGGGGAGATTTTGAGAAGCCATACGAATTAGCGCGTGTAATACTAGCTTTAATAAAAGATCACGGACATCGAGATGCAATTGCTCGCAAAAGACTCGCTGATTCATTAAGAGAATTAGCTAGCAAGTTTGCCCAAATATCATCTCCCACTGCTGATGAGAATAGGAGGTCCTTTCCGCTTCCAAAAGATGGTTCAGGTAGGGCCATTAGAGTGCTCATCTTTGACATGGGCCGTACTCTTTATACATCAAAAGAACTTACTCAAGCAACTGAAGAGATGTGTTATACGTTTGCATATGCAAAATTAGGTGGCAGGATTAGCAGGGATGAGATTATCGCAACCAGGAAGAGGTTGAACAGTATGAGTGGTATGTTGAGACAGTATCATTTAGATTTAAATGAATATTTTGATTATTTGGCTAAGAATCTTGAGCCTTCAGAATATCTAAATTCCAATCTAGCCTTGAGGATTTTTCTGGAAAACCTAAAAAGGCGATTTAAACTCGCGGTCGTTACCAACAATGGAACCGAGATCACCAGAAAGACACTGGCAGCTATTGGCATAGATGATCTTTTTGATTTCGTTATGACGCAGGAAATAGCCGGTAAGGGAAAACCTGATCCTCGAATGTTGCAATTAGTTTGCGAACATTTTAACATTCAGCCGCAAGAAGCAGTTTCCATCGGGGACCGTAAAGAAATAGATATCGATAGTGCTGCCCAAATTGGCATGCCAGGTATTTTAGTAACCGGGCCACAGGATTTTTTGGATAACTTAGAAGAGAAGCTGAAGCAAGCAATGCTGGAATCATCGATTTCTGAAACAGGCCCTCCTGACAATACTGGATTTCAGGGAATGGCCTTATTGACGGTTCCTCTGATGCTTGGCTTCAATATTAGTTCCTTAGATACCTCGCCCACTTGGTTGACAGCCACACTTCTTGCAATCGGGCTCATGGTGTCGATAATGGTAAGTAGAGCCTCAAATAGAGGTAAGCATTTCCTCAGAGAACCCGCCGCGCCGACGGCAACCGAGCCAGTTACAGCAGAACAAATTCTAAATCGGATTTTTAATAAGTCCCCAAGGAAAAAATATAAAATGCAAGGTAGAACATATGTGATCACCGATCCCTCTGACAGGCGTTATGTATATGTAGCTAAAAAGGCTCCTCAAGGAAGAATAGAAGAGGAGATTCTACGCCGGGAAGCACATATGATCCGTGAACTCCAGGCTAAGGGATTTCCAAAAGCCCCCCAGATTATTCCTGATGCTTCTGGGAATGAAGTGGTGAGATTCGGAGGCCTTGTCTTTTTAATTACCCGCACCAAGCGTGGTAAACGTAAGTATCTAACCGATTTGGCTAACTATCCAAGTAGGAATGGGAAAGAGAAGAATAAAAAGATTCTCTCCGCAGCAGCCCTGGCTAATATGCAGGATTTGAGCTGGTTATTCCTTCATGGGTATCTGCATAAATCACTAACCTCATTTTCGCACTGGAGTGGCTTAAGAGGCGGGTGGAGATGGGATTACGATCCGGATTTTGTAATTACTGGTACAATCCCTAATGTTGAATCTGGATTATTATATCCTAACCTGCGGATGATAGGAATTGACGATTTTGAACACGTAGTTTCCTTTGGAATGGAGGATGTGGAATCAGTGCTTGGACAGAATATTATTGAGTTCATTCCTTCAGTGGGATACGTGGGAATTAAGATTGGATTGAGTAATGAGGAAATCACGGAAATAATAATAAACAGTATCAAAGAATTTCATTCTGGATTTTATAAGGGCGAATTTCCTGAATCCTTCTTAAATGGCCTTGAGTCTTTCTTAGTTGATTATCGTAATGCTATTAAATTGAAATTGAAATTATTGAGAGAAACCTCTGTTTCTCTGAAGGAACTATTACCATTGCTCTTAGGGATTAGGGATTTATTAAAGCAATGCTATAAAGAAACAGAATTCTTCAAGCAATATGTTCCATATCCCTTCAAGTATTACGCAAATAATCAAGGAGAAGCAAGCCCTGGCATGAAGTCAAATCAGGACAGAGTGCCGCTCTGGCTTGGCCAGAGAATCGTAGAAGGGAAAAGTTGGGCGGGTGGTGTGGGGAGAGAATTCGGATATTCTGCTTTATTTATCTATGATTCTAAGACCGGAGCACTAATTGAGAAGATTTCTGTTTCTGGCACGATAAAGTCAGTTGCAATAGCTGGAAATCGCATCTTTGTTGTAACAGCTAATCCATCCGCCATACAGGTCTTTGATGAAGAAGGCGGTTACAGCGGAAATTTTTCATTCACACCGCAGAGTCCCTGGGGGGTCACTGTTCTTGATAAGCAGGTGTTTGTTTCAGATGAGCAAGAAGATAATATTTATGTCTACGATCTAAGAGGAAATTTAAAGGGTAATTTCGGTAGCGGCGGAATCGGGAAGGGGCAGCTAAAAGCTCCGCGATATTTGCTCAGATTTGGCAGGCATTTAATTGTAATTGAAAATGGCAACCGGCGTATCCAGGAGTTTGATGCAAACAGACAGTCCGTTAAGATTTGGGATGATACTGGTGGATTGAATTTAGCTATTGGGGCCATGGTGTTGATGGGTCAGTTATTTGTTATTGATGAGCAAGAAAATCACCAAAGACGCGTTTTGGTATTTAACAAGCAAGGTGCTTTGAAAAACATAATTGGAGCTAATGAGGAACTCAGGCTAAATGATGGTTCTTTGGTCCGTTTCATTGAACATCGGCCGGCATTGCCGTATATTCAGGTACTTAGGCCGGCAAAGAGAAATTTGGATTCGTCAGACACCTATGGAGTAAAAGACGATGGCAGATTAGAGATTGAAAAATCTTTAAATGAAGATGGGGCCTTAGAGGCAAGGGATATGGTTAGTAAATATGGAAAAGAGATACTTTCTGAAATCATCAAGTTCTATTTAGGCGGCGAAAAAGAGAAGGCAAGGCGAAAAATAAGGAATGAGTTTCCAGGTATAGATGCTTCCAAATTAATAGAAATTTTAAATGCTATAGGAATTGCTTATTCAGAAGATATAGAAAGAATCTTAGGGTTACTCACCCCTCTGATAACTTTAGAGGAAGTAAAAGAAGCAGGTATAACTTTTCTTTACGGATTGTGGCAGGAGAAGCTAAAGGAGAAAGTAGAAGGTTTATATACTTTATTAAAGTTATTAAAGATGAGAGAGAATTGGGAATTAATACTATTTTATCTTGATATAGAAGCGATTTCCGAAGCTTTAAATAGAGCTGAAAATCTTGAAGGTAGATTTAAAAGCGAAATAGATGCTGCAGAAGAGAAAATGAAGAAAGCATTCGAGAGTAAAAGGGATGATAAATCTTCCTTAATTGATTTAGTGGTTCGGATTGGTAGAGAGATTCGTGAAGTTTTGCCTTTATATCAAGAATATTGGAGAGAGCATATAGAGAGGAGTTGTGCAGGTATCCTGGATGCTGCTGAGAGAGTAAAAAATAAAGGCATGGCTGTAATCTTAGGTGCAGGCAGTTGTATGGATGTATCTCTATTGGAATTGGTAAGGGAATTTGAGAAGGTTGTATTGGTGGATTTAGATGAAGAAAGTATGATGGTAGCTAAAGAGAATCTGCGTTTAGAGTTGGCCTCAAGTGAGCTAAATTCAGAAGAAATAGAGATTTTACTATCCAGAATTGAAATAAAGAAATTAGATATTTCCTTAATTGTTATTAGATTATTAGATAAAGTCAGCGAGATAATTACCTCTTCTGAAGGATTAGATATAGCAAAAGAAAGACTAATTGGTTTATTCGATGAGGCTAAACCAGAGGGTCAATTGCCTTTTGCAGATGGAGAGGTCGATTTAATAGTCTCCTCTATGTTTATATCTCAGATGTTTTATTACTTTAATGAATTAATAAAGATTAAACTTAGAGATAAATTCGGAATAGATGAAGAAAATATTCAATGGTTGACTTCGGTTAATCTATTTAACTTAGATAAAATTTTATTACCCCATATAAGAGAATTAACGAGGATGCTTTCTTCTGGTGGGACCATATATCTTTCTTCCGATATTTCAAAAATATCCTGTTATGAAACTTCGGAAGGAGAAACAATAATTAGAAATATTTCTAATACGCTTCCCTTATTTCATCCTGAAAAAACGGTAAAAGTTT
>DCOU01000036.1:0-9640 GCA_002322525.1 Candidatus Omnitrophica bacterium UBA1562
AGAAAAGTGATTAAGTGAGCACATAAGTTATGGAGCACGACTTTGTTAAAAATGCATTTTTCCTCAGACAATCAAAGGATAAAGTTTTCTTAACTTATTGCTAAACAATGACTTATCTTTTTAATAATAGTAAAATAAGGTCAAAAATTAACATAGTAGTGTTATGGGTTGAAAAACTAATAACTTATAACTGGTAACTAATAACTCCGAACGAGCGAAGGGAGAGAGGCAATGGCTAATTTTAATAAGGTATTACTCATTGGCAATTTGACTAAAGACCCGGAATTACGCTATACGCCACAGGGCACAGCTGTAGTTAATCTGAGGCTTGCCGTAAATAGAAGATATCGGGATAAGAATCAAGAACTAAAAGAGGAAACCTGTTTTGTTACAGCGGTAGTCTGGAATAAGCAGGCAGAGACCTGCAATCAATATCTGCATAAAGGCAGCCCCCTTCTTGTTGAAGGCAGGCTTCAGTCGCGCTCCTGGGAAGATAATTCCGGCCAGAAACGCAATGTCCTTGAGGTAAGGGCAGAACGCGTCCAATTTCTTGGGAAAGCGCCTGCCAAAGAGGCAACTGAACCGCCTGAAGGACAGCCTCAGGAGCCATCTGCAGAAACTACAGAGACAGCATGGTTAGAAGAAAGCGAGGATAAACCCAATGCCAGTTAAGAAGATAAAAAGAGTTATTAAAAAACGAGACGTCCTTGCAACCATAAGAAAAAAATTCTGCCGGTTATGTGTAGCTAAAGTTAAAAGTATTATAGATTATAAAGATGTAAAAAGGCTGGAGGCGTTTATTAAAGAGAGGGGCAAGATTGTCTCGACGCGCATTTCCGGTAATTGCGCTAAACATCAAAGAATGGTTGCAGGGGCAATTAAAAAGGCAAGGTATATGTCACTCCTGCCTTATACGAGAATATAAGTAAGGACATAAGTTATGGAGCCTTATTCTAAAATGTAAGCGACATAACTTATCAGTCCGAACTTACCCCCCACCACTTTCGTATTTAGCCTATGCTATATTGAAAGTGGTGGGGGGTTAAATTCGCGCAAATAACTTATGTCGAAGTAGATTAAAATAGTTGCTCCATAAGTTATGCGCTCATTTAAGATGGAAGTTATCTTAAATCAAGATATAGATAGAATTGGTAAGGCAGGCTACATCGTAAAAGTAAAAAACGGGTTTGCCCGTAATTTTCTTATACCTAACGGCCTGGCTGTGCCTGTAACTTCCGCAAACCTTAAAAAATTAGAACAAGAAAAACAGCAAAAGACCTTACAATTAGAGAAAGTAAAACGAGAAGCCGAAGAACTTAAGGCAAAATTAGCACGTCTTTCCTTAACCATAACGGTTTTAGTCCATGAAGAAGATAAGTTATATGCGAATATAACTTCCCAGGATTTAGCAGCTGCCCTGAAGGAAGAAGGTTTTAATATCGATAAAAATTCAATTGTGTTGGATGAGCCGATAAAGTCTTTGGGGATATATGAAGTGCCTGTAAATTTACATCCGGAGATTCTTGCAAAGATAAAAGTTTGGATTGTTAAAAAATAAGTGAGGCCCAAACTTACCCCCCACCACTTTCAATATAGCATGGGCTAAATACGAAAGTAGTGGGGGGTTAAATTCCCAGACGCTTAAGATTAGTTAACGAAGCAGCTACAATTTACGTCGTTACACTCCGTAAATTGTCTGCTCATTTAACGATGGCAGATATGACTTTAGATAAACTTCCGCCGCAGAATCTTGAAGCTGAGATGGCAGTATTAGGTTCGATGTTGATGGATGAAGATGCCATATCTTCAGCCACAGAATTATTAGATAAGGGTTCCTTTTACAAAGACACCCATAAAAAAATATTTGAGGCAATATCAAACCTCTACAATGCCAATAAGGCAGTTGACCTCATTACCCTTACCGATGAATTAAAAAGAAATGAAACCCTTGATGAGATAGGCGGAGCGAGCTTCTTAACCGCGTTGGTTAATTCTGTTCCTACCGCAGCCAACATAAGCCATTACGTTAGTATTGTAAAAGAAAAATATATATTAAGGACTCTTATAAATAATGCCACAAAGATCGTTTCTCTGTGTTATGAGAGCGAAGGTAATGTAGATGAGGTAGTGGATAGCGCAGAGAAGTTTATATTCGAAGTTAGCGACAGGAAGCAGCATGGCAGTTACGTGCATCTTAAGGAAGTCATTAAGGACAGTATTGAAAATATAGACAGGCTTTATCAGAAAAAGGCGCACGTTACAGGTATACCGTCAGGGTTTATAGATTTTGATAGTAAGACTTCCGGCCTTCAGGAATCAGATTTAATTGTCATTGCCGGAAGGCCTTCTATGGGTAAAAGCGCCTTTGCCTTGGGGATAGCCGAATATGCAGGGGTAATTGAGAAGATACCTTTAGCATTTTTTAGTTTAGAGATGTCCAAGGAACAGTTAGTCCAGAGGATGCTCTGCGCTCACGCTAAAGTTGATGCGCATAAAGTAAGGACCGGTTATCTTTCGCCTTCGGATTGGCCCCGTTTGACTGCCGCAGCAGGAAAACTTTCCGAAGCGTCTATATTTATAGATGACTCACCTGCGATTTCAGTTATGGAGTTGCGCGCTAAGGCGCGCCGGCTAAAAGCGCACCAGGATATAAAGTTAATTATTTTAGATTACATGCAGTTAATGCGGGGGTCTGGTCACGAAGAAAATAGGCAACAGGAAATTTCCGATATCTCGCGTTCCCTAAAGTCACTGGCACGAGAATTAGACGTTCCCATAGTGGCGATAAGCCAATTGTCCCGTGCCGTAGAGGCGCGCACAGACCACCGGCCGCAGCTTTCCGATTTAAGAGAATCCGGAGCCATAGAGCAAGACGCAGATGTGGTTGTCCTGATATTAAGGGAAGAGTATTATAAACCTACTCCTGAAAATGAGGGCATAGCAGAAGTTATCATTGCCAAGCAACGCAATGGCCCTGTGGGCTCGATGAAATTAGCTTTTATCAAAGAATACACCAGGTTTGAGAACATCGCAAGAGCAGAAGAAGTATAAATGAAAAATGAAAAAGGGGCCAGGCCCCTTTTTCATTTGTTGATTAAAGCAGATAAATCCAATATAATATGGTAATGCGCAGGTTATTTTTTATATTCTTAATTACCTTTATAATAATATCAGGCATTAGCTTATCTTCGTTTGCTCAAAGTGAGCAAAATCAAACACAGGCACAGCCGCAAGAAAAGCAGCAAACCCCTGAAGAAACCGCCCGTAATTTGGTTACTGCCATAGAGATAAAAGGCAATAAAAACATAAGCAGCAATACCATTATATCTAAAATAAAGACTAAGATGGGCAGCCCCTATCAGGAGACTGTCACAAGCGATGATTTAAAACGCCTCTACCTCCTAGGTTATTTTAGCGATATAAAGATCGATACCGAAGTTTATAAAGATGGGTTGAAGGTAATAATTACTGTTACGGAAAGGCCTATAATCGAGAAGATAACGTTCTTGGGCATAAACCGCCTGACGATGAGAGAAGATAAGCTCAAGGAAACCTTAAAGTCAAAGGAGACGCAATATTTGGATTATCCTAATCTAACCGAAGATGCCAGGACCATTAAGAAATTATACGAAAAGATAGGTTATGCTCATGCTGAGGTAAATTACAAGGTAGATATCAATAAAGATACGGGCAAGGCAAGAATAGAATTTAATACGGCTGAGGGCAGGAGGCTCAGGATTAAGAATATTCTTGTCGAAGGCAATAAAAACTTTTCCACAAGACGCATATTAAGATTGCTGAAAACTAAACGGGCGTGGTTTTTTAATGCGGGGGTATTAAAAGAGGAGGTATTATTAGAAGATATTGAGCGCCTAAAATCATTCTATCACCGGGAGGGCTTTACCGATGTAGTAGTTGATTACAAAGTTGAATCTCATCCCAAGAAACCGTTTTTATTGTTCATTACTATCAAAATCCAGGAGGGCAAAAAATACCTCGTCGGTAATGTGACTGTTCAGGGTAACGAGCACATTCCTAAGAAGGATATCCTGGAAAGGTTAAAGGAATGTGTTCCCGGAAAGGTCTTTAGCGAGGAAGCATTATCGCAAGATGTGGTTAATGTGCAGGGCCTATATTTTGACCGCGGATATATATCGGCGCAGGTCAAAGAGACCGCTTCCTTAAATTCCTATACCGGCCGCATTGATATCGTCTATAATATCAACGAGAATGAGATTGCATATGTGGATAAAATAAAGGTAAGGGGTAATGTTAAGACTAAAGATATAGTTATCCGTCGGGAACTAAGAATAAGGCCCGGCGATAAATTTGATGGCGAAAAGCTAAAACGCAGTAAAGAGAGATTACAAAACCTGGGATTCTTTGAAGAAATAAAATACGATACCGAAGATACCCAGGTGTCCGATAAGAAGGATTTGGTGGTTGAGGTAAAGGAGTCAAAGACAGGGGCTTTTAGCTTTGGCGGCGGTTACAGCAGTGTTGAGCAATTTGTGGGATTTGTAGAAATCGAACAGAAGAATTTTGACTGGAAGAACTTTCCTTATTTTACCGGCGGCGGCCAAGACCTAAAACTAAGGGGATCAATCGGCTCGGTTAGCGATAGCTTTGATTTGAGTTTTACCGAACCCTGGGTTTTTGACTACCCGGTTTCTTTTGGTTTTGATGCCTATAAACGCACTCACAAAAGAGAAGAGGATATAGGTTATGGTTACGATGAAGACATAAAGGGTGGGGATTTACGTTTAGGTAAAGAGCTCTCAGAATACCTCAGAGCAGACCTGATGTACCGCCATGACACTATTAAGATTACGGATATAACAGAGAATGCCAGCAATGACCTGCTGAAAGAGTATGGCAGCAACACCATCAGTAGTATGCAATTTGGCCTCACCTTTGATACCAGAGACAATGCGCTTGATCCTACCAGAGGTAATATATTAAGCGGTTCTTTAGAGTCTGCAGGCGGGCCTTTTGGCGGAGATAAAGATTTTATGAAATTCTTTGGTCGAGCCTCACATTATTTACCTATGTTTGGCGGTTCTGTCCTCGAATTCAGGGGCCGGATAGGTTTAGCCAAACCTTATGGTGATTCTGACCGCCTACCCATATATGAAAGGTACTTTGCTGGCGGTGCCTATAGTATCAGAGGCTACGATGAAAGAAAAGTCGGTCCGATTGATCCTACTTCTAAAGACCCCTTGGGAGGCGCATCCATGGCGGTGGGTAATATCGAATATACCTATCCTTTGTTTAGTTTCTTAAAAGTGGCTGCATTCTATGATGTGGGTAATGTTTGGGAAAAATTAGGCGATATTTTCTCGTCCAAAGATACAAGCAGTCCGCTTAATACTGGTGGTTTTAAATCCGGCGTAGGCCTTGGCGTAAGAATCAAGACTCCTATCGGCCCTATAATGCTTGATTACGGTATTCCTTTAAATACAGAACCCGGTAGCGACAGGCGAGGTAGCGGTAAGTTTCACTTTAGCATGAGTCACGGGTTTTAAGTGAGGACATAAGTTATGGAGCGATAGCGAACATAACTTATATGTCCGAACTTATCCCGCCGAGTGCATCAAAATTGTCGTAGAGAATTTTGATGCATTTTACGAGGCGGGAGCGATTGATAACATGTATCCCTCGCTTAAGCAGTTGAAAATTTCTTTGAAATTTTCTGCGTAAGCTTCGGGATTAATTCGCACTGATAACTTACTCACACTTTTAGTGTTCGTAAGTTATGTGCTCATTAAAAGGAGGAAGAAGAATGAAGAGGGTAATATTTGCTTCTATGGTATTGTTTTTGTGTTCATTGTTTTTGACAGGTGGTGTCTTTGCCGCTGAGAAGTTTGCTTATGTTGACCTAAGCCGTCTTTTTAGTGAATACACAAAGACAAAAGAATACGATAAGACCTTGACGGGAAAACAGGACGCTTATCGTGCGGAAATGGATAGTAAGACAAATGAGGTCAAGCAGTTTCAAGATAAAATGAATTTATTGAGCGATAAAGAAAAAGAAGCAAAAAAAGCGGAATTCGAAACAAAGGTTAAAAGCTTGCAGGATTTTGAACGCCAGAAACTGACTGATTTACGCAAAGAACAAGATGAGAGGATGAAGGAGATATTTAAAGATATTGAGGAAGCAGTAAAGCAGTATGCAGAAAAAGAGGGTTACGCCTTAGTATTTAATGACAGGGTATTTGTTTACCAGACTAAAAATATGGATATTACCGATAAGGTTATGGATATCCTGAATAAGGGGTATAAAAAATAAGTTGTGGGCTCATTAAATGCACAAGACCTTGAAAGAAATAGCCGGACTTATTGACGGCGAGGTAGTAGGAAACGGCAGCACCGTTATTACCGGCGTCTCGGGTATAAAAGAGGCTGGGGAGGGCGATATTACATTTGTCGCTAACCCTAAGTATTTTCCTCTTATAGAAAAGACAGGCGCCTCTGCGATTATTACCTCCAGAGACGTAAAGACTGCCCCTAAGCCGATTATCCGCACCGATAATCCGTCTCTGGCATTTGCACAGCTCGTCTCTTTTATGGCGCCTTGCGATTTAAAGCATCCGCAAGGAATACATCCCACTGCAATATTAGGTAAGGGTGTGTCTATAGGCCGCGATGTGGCAATCGGCCCTTATGTAGTCGTAGAAGACAATGCGTCCATAGGAGATAAGACCATAATCTACTCTGGCTGTTTCGTGGGCCACCATACTAAAATAGGAAACGATACTTTAATCTATGCTAATGTTTCTATCCGCGAACGCATAACAATTGGCAACCGCGTAATTATCCATAGCGGTACAGTAATAGGTTCTGATGGTTTTGGTTTCGCTACTATAGAAGGCCTGCATCATAAGATTCCTCAGGTAGGGATAGTTCAGATAGGCGATGATGTAGAGATAGGGGCAAATGTTACCATTGACCGGGCGCGTTTTAAAGAAACCATAATCGGCAGCGGCACAAAGATAGATAATCTTGTCCAGATTGCGCATAATGTGGTAATCGGCGAGAATTCTATTATCGTGGCTCAGGTGGGGATTTCAGGCAGCACCACGGTCGGTAAGAATGTTATCCTGGCTGGTCAAGTGGGGCTCGTCGGACATATCAATATTGGAGATAACGCGGTAGTGATGGCGCAGTCAGGAGTAAGCAAATCTATCCCGGAGGGAACTACGGCTTGGGGTTATCCGGCAAAGCCAGCTAGCGTGGCTAAACGCGTAAATGCCTGTGTTCAGAACCTTCCGAGATTATATAAGACAGTAGCAGAACTCAAAAAGAAGATAGAAAAGATAGCGTATAGCGTAGAGCGTATAGCGGATAGAAAAGATAGCGTATAGTAAAAATCATTTAAATTCCTATACGCTAAACGCTATCCGCTAAACGCTAAAGATTATGGACAAACAGAAAACAATTGAAAGAGAAATAAGTTTAAAGGGCATTGGACTACATACTGCAAAGAAGGTAAATATAACATTCAAACCCGCCGAGATTGATACCGGCATTAATTTTATCCGTACAGATTTACCTGATAGGCCTGTTATTAAGGCAGCGATTGACTCTTTACTTTCTCAATCCCGTTCTCCGCGGCGCACATCTATCGGGCTTGATCACATTGAGATACAGACTATTGAACATCTTATGGCAGCATTAGCCGGCTTATGTATAGATAATATTTATATTGAAATTGACAACGAAGAAGTGCCGGGTTTAGACGGTAGCAGCCTGAATTTCTTGGAGACATTGAGTAAGGCGGGAATCAAAGAACAGGAAAAATCTCGCCGGTATTACCTTATTAAAGAACCCATCTTTGTAGAAGAAGAGGACGCAGCTATCATAGCTGTGCCTGCGCAGGAATTTAAAATCTCTTATACTTTAAGTTACAATCACCCATTGCTCAAGGCACAGTTTCTGGAAATAAATTTCAAGGAAGGCGTATTTAAAAATGAATTAGCTCCCTCGCGTACATTTTGCCTTGAGAGCGAAGCAAGAGAATTACAGCAGCAAGGCCTGGGACGGGGAGCAAATTATGAGAATACCCTTGTTGTCGGTGGAAAGGGCGTAATAAAAAATAGGTTACGTTATCAAGATGAATTTATCAGGCATAAGATATTGGATCTGTTCGGAGATTTATATATATTGGGCGAGCCGTTAAGCGCCCATATTATCGCTTTAAAAAGCGGCCACTCTTTAAATCTAAAGCTAGCAAGGAAAGTGGATCAACAAAGACAGAGATATTCCTTAGGAGGGGTAGGAGTAGACTATCACCCCCGAGAGGGGGAGGAATTGAATAGAGAAGCCATTATGAAGATACTGCCGCATCGCGACCCTTTCTTGTTTGTGGATAAAATCACCTCTTTAGAGACAGGCAAACACGCAACCGGCATAAAAAATGTAAATATCAATGAGTATTTCTTTAAGGGGCATTTTCCCGGCAGGCCGGTTATGCCAGGGGTTTTAATTATTGAATCAATGGCTCAGGTGGGCGGCGTCATGATGCTTTCGCCGGAAAAAAATCGCGGAAGACTGGCCTATTTTATGTCTATAGATAATGCAAAATTTAGAAAACCGGTTATGCCGGGAGATCAACTTATTCTGGAAGTCCAAGCAGGTAAGATAAAATCAAGGACAGGCCTGGTGCATGGTCGGGCATTGGTGGATGGTAAGGTAGTAGCAGAAGCAGATTTAATGTTTGCGCTTGTCGAGTCTTAAGGATACAAGTTCGTTTTGCTCGTTAGGTTCGTTATGCCCGTTATGCTCGTCAGCGGGCTAAACGGGCTAAACGGGCTAAACGGGCTAAACGAATATGCAGATACATCCTACAGCCATAGTTTCTAAGAGAGCGAAATTGGCCGACGATATACAAGTCGGCCCTTATTCTATTATCACGGATAATGTCGTAATAGGTAAGGCAACTTCGATTCATGCCTATTGTGCAATCGAAGGCAATACTACTATAGGCTGCGGATGTGAAATCTTTACCGGCGCAGTTATCGGAAGCCGGCCGCAAGATTTAAAATACAAAGGCGAGAATAGTTTCTTAGAGCTCGGAGATAATAATATCATTCGCGAGTATTGCACCTTTAATCCCGGAACAGGAGAGGGCGATAAGACTATTGTCGGCAACAACAACCTTTTTATGGCTTATGCGCACATTGCCCATGATTGCAGAGTAGGTAATAACTGTGTCATTGCTAATAACGGCACCCTTGCAGGCCATGTAACCATTGAAGATAAAGCCGTGGTAGGAGGGTTGGTTGCCATACACCAGTTTGTCAGGGTAGGTATGCTTTCTATTATCGGTGGTTGTTCTAAGGTTGTCCAGGATATTCCGCCTTATTCTACGTGCGACGGCCATCCCGCGCGTGTATATGGCCTAAACCTTATTGGTTTAAGGCGCAGCGGCATCTCAAAGGATTCAATAGAACAGCTCAACCGGGCATTTAAAATATTGTTTAATACAGGCCTCACCACCAAACACGCCTTAGAAAAGGTAAAGGAAGAAATACTGCCCGGCAACGAAGTTTCTTACCTTATCAATTTTATAAAAAACTCTCAGAGAGGGATAGTTCGCTCCTGCCGGAAATATATATCCCTCGCGTAAGCGCTCGTAAAT
>DCOU01000036.1:9726-10986 GCA_002322525.1 Candidatus Omnitrophica bacterium UBA1562
GAAATTTACTTCGCACGCTTCGGGGTTAATTCGCGCTGATAACTTACTCGCACTTTTAGTGTTCGTAAGTTATGCGCTCATTAAATGGAAAAGATTGGTTTGATTGCGGGAAATAGAAGATTTCCGATTCTCTTTTCGCAAGCCGCAAAGAAAAAAAACTGCCATATCGTGGCAGTTGCCATAAAAGGCGACACATCTCATTGCCTAAGAAAATATGTGGATAAAATCTACTGGATAGGCCTTGGTGAATTCCCTAGATTATTTGAAATATTTAAGAACGAAGGCATAACCAAGATAGCTATGGCCGGCCAGATAAGCCCCAGAAGATTATTCAGCAAGGAAATAGACAAAGACCCGGAATTAAAAGATTTACTTGCCACCATAAAAGATAAAAGGGCAGATACGATATTCGGGGCAATGGCAGAAAAACTCAAGTTGTCGGGTTTTGAATTAATAGATTCCACAACTTTTATTGAAGACCTTCTGCCTAAGCAGGGAACGCTTACAAAGAGAGCGCCTGATTTTAGCGAATGGGAAGATATATATTTTGGATTGGAATTAGCAAAAGCGATTGCTTATTTGGATATAGGCCAGGCCGTAGCGGTGAAACATAAGGCAATAGTAGCAGTCGAGGCTTTGGAAGGAACCGATAATCTCATCCGGCGTGCGGGTAAGATTGCAAGGGATAATTTCGTGGTAGCTAAGGTAAGTAAGCCTATGCAGGATGCGCGTTTTGATATGCCGGTAGTAGGCCTTAATACATTAAAGAATCTTATAAGGGCAAAAGGTACCTGTCTCGCTATTGAGGCGGCAAAGACAATTTTTATAGATAAAGAAATGAGCATTGAACTAGCAGATAAAAAAGGCATTTCTATAGTAGCGGTATAAATGAGAGCGCTGATATGATTTTTAAAAATTTTGGCGCTCTCGAAACTTTTACTTGATACTATAGGAAATTATATTTACCCTGACTCATAAGATGTGGCGAAATTCTCTTGCGATAATTTCGGCACATTCGTCGGGGTCTGCGCAAAATCGCCAGAAGCCTCTGCCCGAAGGGCAGATTTTGCTTGACAGTCTCGTATTGTTGTGTATAAATAAGTGAAGGCATAAGTTATGGAGTTCGCTATGATAATTATGTAAGCGACATAACTTATAAGCCCGAACTTATACCGGCCCTGGTCAATCTGAAAGATTGCCCAGGACTAGTCCTGAGAAATTCTATGAATTTCTCAGGGCGAATATGTCAAAATTATCCAG
>DCOU01000037.1:0-6171 GCA_002322525.1 Candidatus Omnitrophica bacterium UBA1562
GATGCTATTTAAACAAAGTACTGTTTTTATTTAAATATATTTTTATATCCCCGCACCTTCTTTTTCAATATCTAGAAGGTGCGGGGTTCATTCATTCCTTTTTTATCTTAAAATGATAATCTTCTATAATTGGATTTGCCAATAATTTATTACACATCTGCTTAATTTCACGTTCCGCTCTTTTTTTATCTTTAAGATTTAGTTTAATAATCACTAATTTGCCCATGCGAACATCTGCTAAGTTTTTATAGCCTAATGATTCTAAGGCATGCTTAACAGTCAAACCTTGAGGATCAGCAACAGTTCTTTTTAAAATGATATTAATTTCTGCTTTCAACATAATTTCCTCCATAATGAGCCCACAACTTACAAACACGAAGTGTGAATAAGCTATTGTGACTCATATGTTGAATAATAATAAGGGGTCAATGCCTCAAACTCTGCGGCACAAGTATCTACAAGTTTATAACTTGGGTTTATCCCTAAATCTTTACGCCATTTTCTTATCGCATCTTCGCTTTGGTTTAACAAACGGGCGAGCTGTAAATCTGAAAATCCAAATTCCTTTGCTTTTCTAAGTAAACCCCGCACCTTTTGGTTAAAGGTGCGGGGTAAATCAACCGAACTTTCTTCGTGAGTTAATTTTAATTCTGACTTTATCTCTCCTTCCAATTCGACAATCTGGCGAATATTTTCCAAAAACCAAGGGTCAATTCGGGTTAATTTATAAATGTCATTAATACTATTGCCTCTTTTTATGGCCTGTTTTATATAAAGCACTCTTAAGGCATTAGGAACTCTCAAATTCTTTTCTAATTCATCGTCGTTCGGTGAATATTTTAAATCATCCAAACCAGCAAGGCCTATTTCTAGTGAGCGCAGTGCCTTCTGCAGAGCTTCTTTAAAAGTCCTACCTATAGCCATTACTTCTCCTACTGATTTCATGGATACGGTTAATGTGGGATCCGCTTTTGGAAATTTCTCAAAGGTAAAACGGGGAACCTTTACTACACAGTAATCAATAGTAGGCTCAAAACAAGCAGGAGTCTTTTTGGTGATATCATTGGGAATTTCGTCTAACGTATAACCCACGGCTAATTTTGCCGCAATTTTAGCAATAGGAAAACCCGTTGCCTTGGAAGCCAATGCGGAACTGCGAGAAACCCTGGGGTTCATTTCAATGATAACCATTCTTCCGGTTTCAGGATGCACAGCAAACTGGATATTGGAACCACCGGTTTCTACGCCTATTTCTCTGATACAGGCAATTGCTGCATCTCTCATCTTTTGATATTCTTTATCCGTTAATGTTTGGATGGGGGCAACTGTGATACTATCGCCGGTATGAACTCCCATCGGGTCAAAATTTTCAATTGAACAAATGATAACCACATCATCTTTTATATCCCGCATTACTTCTAATTCAAATTCCTTCCAGCCGATAACCGACTCTTCAATAAGAATCTCACTGATCATGCTGGATTCTAGACCCCGCTTGGCTAATTCTTTGAATTCCTCTATATTATAAGCTACGCTGCCACCCGTACCTCCCAGGGTAAAACTAGGTCTTATGACTACTGGAAAGCCCAAAGTTTTTACTACCGCGCAAGCCTCTTTTAAATTATATGCCTTATCACTCTTAGGCAGGCCCAAACCTATTTTCTTCATCGCCTCTTTAAATAATTTCCTATCCTCACCTTTCTTGATTGCTTTTATATTTGCACCAATAGTCTCTACTTTATATTTCTTTAATATGCCTTTTCCCGCTAATCCCACCGCAGTGTTTAAGGCAGTCTGGCCTCCTAATGTCGGCAGCAATGCGTCTGGCCTTTCTTTGGCAATAATTTTAGCTATTGTTTCTACAGTTATCGGTTCAACGTATGTACTATCTGCCATTTCTGGATCAGTCATAATAGTGGCGGGATTTGAATTCACCAAAATTACCTTATAACCTTCCTGTTTTAAAACCTTACAGGCTTGGGTTCCGGAATAGTCAAATTCGCAGGCCTGGCTGATAACGATTGGGCCAGAGCCAATGATTAAAATCTTTTTTATATCAGTTCTCTTAGGCATACTTTTTCATCATCTCAATAAACTCTCCAAACAAATACTGGGCATCATGCGGGCCGCTAGAGGCTTCAGGATGAAACTGCACGGAAAATATGGGTAATTTTTTATGCCGCATTCCTTCCAAAGTCTGGTCATTTAAATTTATATGGGTAATTTCTATTTCTTTCTTATTTAAGGAATCTATATCTACGCAGAAGCCGTGGTTCTGAACCGTGATAGAAACCTTACCTGTCTTTAAATCTTTAACCGGATGATTTGCGCCGTGATGGCCGAATTTAAGTTTGTAGGTCTTACCTCCAAAAGCAAGACCTAACATCTGATGGCCTAGACAAATGCCAAATATAGGCACTTTTCCGATTAATCTTCTGGTTGTTTCGATAACATACTTGACTGCTGCAGGATCTCCGGGGCCGTTAGAAAGTAGCAGGCCATCAGGTTTCATCTCTAAAATCTCATCAGCCTTAGTATCTGCCGGCACAATGATAACCTGGCATTTATGCTTCAAGAGTTCTCTCAAGATATTATATTTAACTCCGCAATCTAAAACAATGACCTTGAATCTTGCTTTTTCAATTTTAGACCAAATATATTTTTTTCTATTGGTAACTTCCTTCACTAAGTCGCAACCGATTAAACCTGGAGAATCTTTAGCCTTTTGTACTAAACTCTTATCATTTGGGTCTTCGGTAGATAAAACCGCTTTCATTGCTCCAGCTTCTCGGATATGTAAAGTAAGGGCACGTGTATCTATTCCCTCGATACCCAAGATATTATTTTCCTTAAGATACCCCTCTAATGTTTTTTGCGCCCGCCAATTACTAGCTATTTTACTGTATTCCTTGACCACAAAACCTTCCACAAAAAGTTTGTGCGATTCTACGTCTTCTGAGTTTATCCCGTAGTTGCCAATCAAAGGATAGGTCATAGTTACAATTTGACCTTTATAAGAAGGGTCGGTAAGAATCTCCTGATACCCAGTCATGCTGGTATTAAAAACTACTTCACCATATCTTTCGCCTTTTGCGCCAAAAGATTGACCTCTAAATATTCTTCCGTCTTCTAAAGCCAGTATCGCTTCCATTTCTCCTATTATTACTTATCCACAGTTAATGACAAATGACAGGTAAAATCCCAATAATTACCAAATCCCAATTAAATCCCAATTACCAAATCCCAATTCTTTAGTTGGCAATTAGAAATTGGACATTGGATATTCATTGGTATTATTGGTATTTATTGGATATTGGAAATTAACCTTTTTGTGCTTTGACATTTGAATTTAATAATGCGGCCTTAATGAACTCCCTAAATAAAGGGTGCGCCTCGTCGGGTTTAGACTTAAATTCGGGGTGAAACTGCACGGCAATAAAATATGGGTGGTTTTTCAGTTCAATTATCTCCACTAAATTCTTTTTCGGATATATGCCGCAAAATTTCATGCCTTTTCTTTCTAATAATTTTTTATATTTATTGTTAAACTCATATCTATGCCGGTGACGCTCCAAAATTTTAGTCTTGCCAAAAACTCTGAAGGCTAGGGTATTCTTTTTAATTTTACAAGGGTATGCTCCCAAGCGCATTGTCCCACCTAAATCCTTAATCTTCTTTTGCTCTGCCAATAAACTGATTACCGGATATTTTGTCTTGGGCTTAAACTCTGTTGAATTAGCATCTTTTAGGCCGCAGACATTCCGGGAAAACTCGATAACTGCACACTGCATACCCAGACACAGACCTAAAAAAGGAATTTTATTTTCTCTGGCAAATTTAATAGCTTTTATTTTACCCTCTATTCCGCGATAACCAAACCCTCCGGGCACAAGAATTCCGGACACACCTTTTAGAAGTTTATCCGGCCCTTTTTTTTGGATATCTTCAGAATCTACCTTTTTAATTTCTACCTTGGCGTCATTATGGATTCCTGCATGAACTAAAGACTCGTATATAGACTTATAGGCATCTTGTAAAGTGATGTATTTACCCACCAATGCAATAGTCACTTTATGTTTTGGATTAAGGGTGTGTTCTACTACACTATTCTGCCAATCCTTTAAATCTGAGAATTTACAGATTAAATTAAAATGACTCAAAATTATTTCATCCAAAATTTGGTTTTTAAAAACCAGAGGTATCTGATAAATAGACTCTACATCCTTTGCCTCAATCACTGCTTCTTTTCTGACATTACAGAACAAAGATATCTTCTCTTTAACTTCTTCTGATAAGGCTTTTTCTGTGCGGCAGATTAATATATCAGGCTGAATCCCGATCTCGCGCAATGTCCCTACGCTATGCTGGGTAGGTTTTGTCTTTATTTCGTCAGCAACTTTTATATAAGGAATTAGCGTTAGATGGATATAAAGCACATTATTATATCCCATATCTAACCTGAATTGCCTTGCCGCTTCCAAAAATGGTAGACCCTCAATATCACCTACTGTACCGCCGATTTCTACAATGACAATATCCGCACCTGATACCTCGGCAGCCTTTTTAACCCTTTCTTTTATCTCATTGGTGATATGCGGAATTACCTGGATAGTCTTACCTAAATAATCGCCGCGCCTTTCTTTGGAAATTACGGCATTATAAACCTGACCTGTAGTAACATTATTGAATTTAGTCATCCGGGCTTTAGTGAACCTTTCATAATGCCCCAGGTCTAAATCTGTTTCTGCTCCATCTTCAGTTACATAAACCTCCCCATGCTGATAAGGATTCATGGTGCCAGGGTCAACATTAATATAAGGGTCACACTTAATTAGGGTAACCTTAAGTCCCCTTGATTCCAATATTTTGCCTATACCGGCACAAGTGATACCCTTCCCCAAACTAGAAACCACCCCTCCGGTTATAAAAATATATTTTGCCATAAATGAAGCCATAACTTATGGAGTCCCGAAACTTCGGGACGACATAAGTTATCTGGCTGAATTTATCCCGCCCCTGGTCAATCTGAAAGATTGCCCAGGACTAGTCCTGAGAAATTCTATGAATTTCTCAGGGCGAGTGCATCAAAATTATCGTAGAGAATTTTGATGCATTTTACGAGGCGGGACACAGTTGGCAACATATACTCCTTGCGTAAACATCCCAAAAATCTCTACGATTTTTTTGGGATACGTTTCGGAGTTAATTCGCAGACGGCTTCAGCCTATCCTTGACATCTACGATGTCAAGGATCGCTCATTTAAAATGATTAACATAGACTTTTCTTTGGCCATATCCCTATATATCCTCATTTTTCTAATTATCATATTAATCGCCTGGTTAGTAAATAAAAAACAAAAGGATAAAGATTTAAACGTGGATGATAGATTTATCTGGCATTGTTGCGTATGTACTTATACCTACATTAATACTAAAGAAGACATGATTTCGGTCTGCCCCAGGTGCGGCAGCTACAATAAAAAACTAAGTAAAGCCACAACTTAGCGAGCGATTAGCGAAGCTAAGTTGTATGGCTGAACTTATCCCGACAGCTGCAAGAAAATTTGGAACAAATTTTCGCAGCGTTTTGCTATCGGGATTAATTCGCCCAAATAACTTACGTTCGCTATCGCTCCGTAAGTTATGGGCTCATTTAAAAAACTAGTTGACATAAGTTCTAGTTGATTTAAAATAAGTGAGGTCATAATTTATGGAGCGAAGCGAACATAAATTGTTTGGCTGAACTTACCCTGATAACTGCGAGAAAATACAGAATGGATTTTCGAAGCGTTTTGTTATCGGGGTTTAATTGGATTACCCCTTTTCGCAAGATGTATCAAAATTCTTTACAATAATTTTGATACGCTCAAAGGGATTAATTCGCACTTATAAGTTACGTCGCTAACGCTTCGTAACTTATGTGCTCATTTGAGGAGGCATAAAAATGATTACGGAGATAGGTATAGTAGCAGGTGACATATGGCATTTTCTCGATGAACACGGAGAAGTAACGCTGTCTGTTCTTGTTAAAGGTATTGATAGGCCACGGGATAATATACTGATGAGTTTAGGTTGGCTTAGCCGCGAAGGCCATGTAATCTTGCAGCAAATAGGTGGTGATTACAAAATAAATTTAAAAAGTAATGTTTAGACCCTTCCTTTAAGAGGTTT
>DCOU01000037.1:6295-6774 GCA_002322525.1 Candidatus Omnitrophica bacterium UBA1562
TAAGAGGTTTAGGAAGGCCTATCCCTGTGGGATTAAGATGAGATTTAACAAGAAAGGGGTGGTGTTATTTATCGTTTTGGGCACGCTTTTAGTAGTAGCAAACCTGACCATTGTTATATTGAGTCTTATCTTAAGCCACGCCCGACTTACGCTTCATCAAACAAGCCGCATCCAGGCTTATTATGCTGCGCAGGCAGGAATGAATTATGCGCTTGAGAAGCTGAGAACAGAGGATACAAATTGGATTCCTTTTCCTGATACTTCTCCTAACACGCGTACACGTACTTTGTGTAGAAGCGGCTGTGATGTTAATGAACCAGACCTTCCTAATTCTATTCAGCAGGTAGCTATTGTTATAGAAGCTGCAGGAACAGGAATAAGCAGCACTCGTCGACTTAAAGCCACCACTACCTACACATACACACCTTAATATCCTACCTAAAAGTCTATTATGAGCTAAGTGGTCTGTTTCATAAATT
>DCOU01000039.1 GCA_002322525.1 Candidatus Omnitrophica bacterium UBA1562
TTTTGCTGTCGGGATAGTTCGGCCTTACAACTTACGGAGTGAAACGACGTAAGTTGTAGACCGTAGGTCGTCTGCGAATTAAACCCCCCACCACTTTCACTATAGCGTAAGCTAAACACGAAAGTGGTGGGGGGTTAACTCGGACATAAGAGTTAGTCTCATCGCATTCGCCTAACTCTTGCCCTCGTTAAACTTTATTACCGGTTCCTTAAACCTTAAATCAATATATTTTATATTGCTTATATCGTCACCCAACTGAGCAAATAATCCTGCCAGAACTTGAATCTTATCGCCAATATCATCTTGTCCAATCTTAACTTCTAAGGCTTTGAAATCCGTTACTACTTGCCCTTTGAGATAATCTGACAGCTGGATAAAACATGATATATTAGCAGGATTTGCTACATCGATTCTTTCAATTTTATATTTTTTTAACAAGTTATTTATTTCTATTTCTTTTATAATATTTAAAGCGACAATTAATTCTTTAATTTTATATTGTTTACCGGGCTTTGGCCCTAAAATCTTTCTTTCTAAACCTATAATAACCGGCAGATCCTCAGCTTCTCGCCCTTGTGGTAAATCAAACAATACCAGGGCGCTATCCACACAAAAGTATCGATACAGCTTTACATAGGCAAGGGGTTTGCGCTCTGTAAAACCTATAAATAAACGGTTAGGCAAAATCCTGAATAACCTGATATTTTTATAAACCGGGTATAGTTCTGATATATACCGCGATTCTTTCTTTAAGTCAATATGAAAGATATTACGGCCTAAAAGATACGAAAAATCAAAGGTTTCTTCCGGCTTGTTAACAACAATATACTTTATCTTAAAATAATCTAAATTTTTTAAGGCCGCTCCGAGATATCCTATAATAAAAACCAGCACAATAAAAATTGTTAGACCTAAGATTGCTAATTTAATCGGCAGGTTTATTTTGTGCTTTGTCATAGGCGAGTTTAATTAATTTAATACACAATTGAGAAAAATCTATTCCCACCACCTTTGCAGCTTTGGGCAAGAGGCTAGTTGCGGTAAGCCCGGGGATGGTATTAATTTCTAAAACAAAAGGAATATTATCGTCGCTTAAAATCATATCAACTCTGGAGCAGCCATAACAACCTAACAGTTTATGTGCCGATAAACCTGCCTCCTGCGCATTTTGGGCGATTTCATCTTCTAACTCTGCAGGCACTACATAGTCTGTCATTCCCGCCTGATATTTAGCTTCGTAATCAAAAAATCTTTTTTTGGGAATTATCTCTATTACAGGCAAAGCCTTTTCATCTAATATGCCCACGGTTATTTCTCTGCCCTTTATATATTCCTCGATAATTATTCTTTCGTCAAAACTGAAAGCCAAATCCACTGACTTATACAGCTCTTCTTCTCTTTCAACAATAGATAAGCCGATGCTTGAACCCTGCGAAGCTGGCTTTACCACCAGAGGCAGAGTGAAATCATTGTGATGAGTTTTCCAATTTGCATTATAAGAAAGTTTGTCTTCTGCTTTGTATCTTGGAACAGCTAAACCGGATGCCTCAAATATTTTGCGGGAGGCAATCTTATCCATCGCCAGTCTACTAGCCACAGCACCTGAACCTGTATAAGGAATCTTTAAGGTATCCAGAATCTCCTGTATTTGCCCATCTTCGCCAAAACGGCCGTGCAGAGCGATAAAGGCGGCATCTATTCCATGAGATTTTATTAAACGTATATTCTCCTCTTTCCCGTCTGTTTTTATGTCAATAGCGGCTACTTTCAGTCCTGCCTGGTTTAAGCTCTCGGACACTGCTTTGCCGGATTTTAGCGATATCTCTCTTTCTGTAGACGGGCCGCCCATGAGCACGCCGACCTTGCCAAAGCTTCGTTGAATTCGTGAGTTCGTGAGTTCGTGAGTTCGTGAGTTCATTGCCAAGTCTTTATTTCCGGTTTTAAATCAATATTAAATTTTTTTCTGACTTCTTGTTTTATTAAATCCATCAATTGCAAAACGTCTCTGGAGGCCGCATTCTCCAGATTTAAGATAAAATTAGCGTGTTTCAAAGACACGCCGGCATCTTGAATCCTTTTACCTTTTAAACCGCATAAATCTATCAACCTACCAGCAGAATGTCCTTTTGGGTTTCTAAAGATACAGCCTGCGGAGGGTTTAGATAAATCCTGAGTAGACTTTCGATAATTAATATATTTTTTTATTCTCTCCTTGATTCTCTTTTTGTTTTCTTTTGCCAATCTTATGGCCGTACCTAAAATGATATATTTTGATAGACTGGACTTGCGGTAGCCAAACTCTATATCTTTTTTATGCAGGGTCTTTATTTTGCCATTATAATCCATCACCGTAACCGTTTCTACCAAATCCCCCATACTATGAACTATGAACTCTGAACTATGAACTTTTTCCAATATTCCTGCATTCATCGCTAAGGCCCCGCCTACTGTGCCGGGAATTCCTGCTAAAAATTCTGCGCCTGATAAGCCGTACTCTCCGGCAAACAGAACAACTTTGCTAAGTGAAACACCGCTTCCTACATTAAGATAATTATTTCTATAAGATAACTTTTTGAAATAAGGTGCATTTAAGCGTAGAACTACGCCGTTTATTCCTTTATCACTGATTAAAAGATTGCTGCCTCTACCGATGACGAAAATGGGCAAATTATATCTTTTTACTAAACTAAGCAATAATTTTAAATCATTTGCATCTTTGGGTTCAATAAAAAATTTAGCCGGGCCGCCGATTTTAAAGGTCGTATGATTTTTTAGCGGTTCTGCTAACCTAATTTTTCCCTTTATCCCGTTAAAAATCTCCCCCCGAATAATAGTCTTATTTTTAACGGGATTTAAATTTCTCCACCAATTCATCGCAAATTTTTACAATATCGCCCGCTCCTAAGGTAATCAGCAAATCGTGCGGCTTCATAATTTTTAAAATATGTGCAACTATTTCTTCCTTGGCTAGAAAATATATTTGTTTATCCGGTAAGCGCTCTTTTATTTTATCATATATAAGCCTGGCGCTTACTCCCTCTTGTGGCCGTTCACCTGCAGCGTATATATCTGTCACGATAATATAATCGGCTAAATCAAAACTCTTGCCAAATTCGTCGGAAAGTAATTTTGTGCGTGTATAACGGTGCGGCTGAAATACGGCAATAAGCCGGTTAAATTTTAAGCTCTTTAACGCAGAAAGCGTTGCTTTTATCTCTGCAGGATGATGCGCATAATCGTCGATGAGCAAATATTCCTTATTGTCAAATTTAATTTCCAGCCTTCTCTTAGCACCTTTATAATGCTTGAGCGTCTCTTTTATAAATCTTAATTCTATCCCCAATTCTAATCCCAAAGCAATAACCGAAAGGGCATTGGAGATATTATGCCGGCCTCCCAAAGCCAAATAAAATCTATCTATAAATTTATTTCCATAAAAACAATCAAATTCCGAAGACAGGCCTTTTATCCGGATATTCTTAGGATATACATCGGCACCGGCTTCCAGGCCAAAGAGTACATATTTATTCTTATAATTTTTGAATATACCCTTTAGATTTATATCATCGCTGCAAGCAAACACACAACCGTTATCCTGCGTATTATTTATGAATTCACCGAAAGTAGCAATCTCATTTCTAAAATCCTTATAGTAATCAAGATGCTCATAATCTATATTCGTAATTATAGAATATTTAGGCCGGTAATATAAAAAAGAACCGTCAGATTCATCTGCTTCTGCTACAAAAAATTCACCCGTTCCTAAACGGGCATTAGTCTCTATGTTCCTTAAAACACCGCCTACCGCTACCGTAGGAGAAAGCCCTGCTTGCAATAAAAGATAAGATACAAGAGAGGCAGTTGTGGTCTTGCCGTGGCTGCCTGTAACTGTAATGACAGTCTCATCCTTCATAAGACGCGCTAAAGCCTCTGCCCTCTTTATCAAAGGGATGCCCTGTCTTTTTGCTTCTCTCATCTCAGGATTCTCTTCGCCAATTGCAGAGGAATAAACAATTAAATCAGCGCCTTGAATATTTAGAGGATTGTGCCCGATAAATATATCTGCCCCCAATTCTTTAAGTTCTTCTGTGATTTTATTTTCCTTCAAATCCGAACCGCTTACTTTGAACCCTTTGCGTAAAAGTAACTGGGCAATCCCGCTCATTCCAATACCGCCTATACCGATTAAATGATAATGTCTATCTTCTTTCATAAACTAATACAAACGAAATAAATAAATTTACATATTGTATTGCACAGATTAGCACAGATGAGAAGCCAGCTACCTGTCGGCAGACAGGCAAGATTAGCACAGATAGATTTTATCTGTGCCCATCTGTTTCTTTTAATCTGTGCCCATCTGTGAATAAAGATTGCATTCTTTAATGTAAGAATATTTAATGCGTTCGTATTATATGCAAACATTAAATTTCTAATTTCCAATATCCAATAAATACCAATAATACCAATGAATGTCCAATTTCCAATTACCAAAACAATAATTAGAGATTGGGATTTGGGATTTCATTGGGATTTGGTATTTATTGGTAATTATTGGGATTTTAAACATGCTGTTATTTATTAAGAATGTATTTCTGCCAGGCCTGATCCAACTCCTGAATATTTCTAAAAGGATAGGCATAGCTTATTGCCCTTTCTAAATCCGCTTTATCTCTTAAATTCTGGCAGAAGAGGATAAAATTATCCTTACCGAATTCTTTCACCATATAATCTATCATACTTACTGCCTCGGCATAAAACAGGAGTGCCGATTCGTTATCCTTTATTAACTGGGGGTTAATTTTAGAAAGATTTTCTAAATTGACGAATTTATTTGTAGCAATCGCCTCTATTACCAACTTATGTGCCATTGAATATATTAAATTCTCCTGATAAGAGGCAACCCCTTCATCTAACCAGATAGGTACAGCCTGATTATCAAAACCTACAAATTCCCTGAAAATGATGTGCCCCATTTCATGAGGAAGGGTTGTCTGGAAGAATCCTTTTGCATAAGGAAACGTGTGTATTACCTTTTCTTTTATTATAGCACACCCTACAGACCAACCAGGCTGGTTCGTAGCAGTCTGATAAGCTTTAGCGTCATCGTGGATATAAATCTTGGCCCGGTTATCCCAGAGCCAAAAATCAAATCTTCTGAATCCTAAATCATCAGCTATCTTGTCGTAGTAATATTCAGATTTCTCTATAAGCTGTTCTATAAAATCTCCCGGTGCATTTTTATAATATACAATAAAATGTGTGCTCTTTACAACAGACCAATCATTGGTATTGGCTAAGGTAAAAGACAACCATAGACAAAATATCGCGACGGTCAAGAAAATCGCCTTCGGCGATAACTCTAATGTGCGATTTTCAGTGGTTAGGAAAGTATAAAATACTTTCCTACACCATAAAATACATCTTCTCATTTAACTTAATGAGCGCATAACTTACGGAACACAAAGTGCGACGTAAGTTATTTGCGCGAATTAACCCCGACAGCTGCAAGAAAATTTGGAACAAATTTTCGAAGCGTTTTGCTGTCGGGATAGTTTGGACGAATAACTTATGTCCTCACTTAGAGTTAATACAGCCTCAACCAACAAATCATTTGCATTGAGCCGGGGAATATTATCATAATAGGAACGCATGGCTTTAATTCTTTCAGGATTATTGATAAGCTCCTCTATATTCTTACTCAATATATCGCTGTCTAAGTTGTTATCTTGGACTATAATCGCCGAGCCTATTGTTTCTAAAACTTTGGCATTGGCTATTTGATGCCTGTAAGCAAAAGGGTAAGGAATAAGTATTGCAGGCAGACCAAAAAATATTAACTCTGCAATTGTAGTTGCCCCGGAACGGGAAATAACCAGGTCGCAAACGCTATATGCATATTGCATAGGCCCTAAGAAATTAAATAAGCGGGAATTGATATTCGAATCTTCGTAACTGTTCTTCAAGAAATCGAAGTCTTGCGCTCCTGCAAGGTGAATAACCTGAAAGCTAGACTTATCAGGCATCGCGGACACAGCTCTTAAGAACGCAAAATTAATTCTCTGACTGCCAAGGCTTCCTCCCATTACCAGTATCGTAAATTTGTCACTATTAAAGCCGAAAAAATCTAAGGCTTTATTTTTATCTATTCGGCTTAATTCCTTGCGTATGGGATTGCCAGTAAGAACTACCTTTCTTTTGTAATCTTTAAAATAATCGCAGGTTTGCGCAAAGGAAATAGCTATTCTATCCGTAAATAGGCCTAAGAACCTGTTAGCCCGGCCAGGGATTACATTTTGCTCATGTATTAACGTCTTTATCCTAAAGAGCCAGGCAAATAAAATCATCGGGATACAAACTAAACTGCCAAATCCGACTACGACATCAGGCCTAAATGTCAAGAGTATAATCAGACTTTCCCAAGACCCTTTAAAAAACCTTAATATAGCGCTGAAATTTCTAAAGTCAAACCCTAATTTAATAGAAGATATGGAAATATAATTAAACTTATATTCAAAACTTTTTATTTGATTTGTGATACTTTTTTTGGGCAAAACTAAAATGACATCTATATCTTTGTGTTTATCCCGCACCTTTTTGGTATAGAGCGCCTCTTGGGGTAGAAAGGTGCGGGATTTATTGTTTAATGTATCTAAAAATCCCAGCGTAGGAAAAATATGGCCACCGCTTGCTCCGGTAATAGCTAAAATCTTCACCCCGCCCTTTCTTCCGTTGTACAATAAGCTATCTTTTTTAGAAAGGGCGGGGTTCACGGGTATTCTCCAGTCCGCGCAATATTCATCAGTATGCCTACGCTGATCAGATCAAAAATAAAAGAAGAACCGCCGTAACTGATAAAAGGCAAAGGCAAGCCTTTAGTAGGCAATATACCGCAAGAAACGCCGATATTTATTATGCCTTTTAGAGAAATCATCAGAACCAACCCCAGGCTTAGGAAATAACCAAATTTATCCGCGGCATTCTTTATTATTTTAAGGCCCTGTTGAATAAAGATTATCAATAATATTATTACACCCACTGTACCCAATAGTCCTAATTCTTCTCCGATTATAGAAAAAATAAAGTCAGTATGCGCTGCAGGTAGATAAAATAATTTTTGCTTGGAATGCCCCAGGCCTACGCCGAATATCCCTCCTGAACCCAGGGCAATCTGTGATTGAATGACCTGGAAACCGCTACCTTTGGGATCGAGCCAAGGATTTAAAAACGACATAATGCGCGCCTTACGATAAGGAACATTAAATATCAATATATACAGTATTGGTAGGCTTGCCAAGATTACCGACAAAAGATAAGATACACGCACGCCAGCAACAAAAAGCATAATAAATATCACTATTCCGAGAGCCAAAACAGTTCCCAAATCCGGTTGTACAAGAATTAATAGTGCCACGGTTCCTAAAATGAACATTGGCGGAAGGAAGCCCCGCCAGAACGTTTTTATATAGTCGCTCTTTCGGGTAATGAAATCCGCTATATAAATAATTATGGCAATATTGGCTAATTCCGAAGGCTGAAAACTGATAAATTTTATTCTGAACCAGCGCCGGGCGCCGGCAATTTCTCTGCCAATATGAGGAATTAAAACTAAAACCAGTAATAAAATAGATACCGCCAATAATGGTTTTGCCCATCTCCTAAACCTTTTATAATCAATACCCATCACTAAAAAGGTAAGGATTGAGCCGATAATAAGAAAACTTAAATGCCTTTTTAGGAAAAAGAGGCTGTCTTTATACCTTTCCCAGGCATAAATGCTGGAAGCGCTATAGATCATCACTATCCCGATACATATCAGAATAAAGGTAATGGTAAAAAGATTTATTCTCGTATTACGCGCCATGTCCAATGAGCACATAACTTACGAACACTAAAAGTGTGAGTAAGTTATAAGTGCGAATTAATCCCCGCTGCTTCGCTTTGCTTCGCAAAGCGAAGCAAAGCGGCGGGGATAAATTCAGCCTTATAACTTATGTCGCTCTCCGAGCTCCATAAGTTATGGCTTTATTTAACTCAAAGACTGCCTGTTTAAAAACCTTTCCTCTCTCTTCGTAATCATGGAACATATCATAGCTTGAGCACATGGGTGAAAGTAGCACGCAATCACCTGATTTGGCCTGAGAAAAGGCAAGATTAACTGCTTCTTCTAAGGTGGAGGCTTCATAGACAGATAGAAATCCTCTCAGCGCATTTTTTATTTTCTCTCGAGCCTGCCCGATTAAAATAACCTTTCTTGTTTTTTCTCGTATTAAATCCGAAATAATACCGTAGTCGCTGCCTTTATCTTTACCTCCTGCGATTAAAACTATTGGGTAAGATATATTTTTAAATGCCCATATGGTAGAATCTACAGTTGTGCTTTTGGAATCATTGACAAAGGTGATATTGTTTATTTCTGTGACGTATTCAAGGCGATGCTCGATGCCTTTAAATTCTCTGAATACTTCTAAACATAGTTCTTTTTTTATACCTAATACAGAAGCTACGGCTAAAACCGCAGCCTGATTAGGATTTAAATCTTGTGTTTGCGAAAAAGGTACTACCTTGGCCTTTGTTTCTCTGGCGAGTTTCTTAACCGTAGGGTCGTCGTAATTCAAAACTAAATAGTCAGACTTATCCTGGTTCATAAATATGCGCTTTTTTGCCTTAAGATATTCCTGTAAGTTTTTATATCTATCCAGATGGTTACAACCAAAATTGAGGAACAGGGCAATCCTTGGTTTAAATTCATGTATATTCTCTAATTGAAAAGAGCTCACCTCAAGGGAGACATAATCACCCGCCTCCATTTTCTCTACTTCAGAGCAAAAAGGATTGCCAATATTGCCCAAGGTGAAAACTTTTTCACCGCCAGCCTCCAGTGCCTTAGCGATTAATGTCGTAACAGTAGTCTTACCGTTTGAGCCGGTAACGGCAATTACGGTCGCAGGGCATAAAATCCAAGCCAGTTCTATCTCACTTATTATCGGTATTTGGAATTGCCTGGCTAAGACTATAGGTAATGCAGTGTCTGGTATGCCCGGAGAAACAACAATGAGATCTTTACCTCTTATAAAATCCTGCGAGTGTTTGCCTATTTCAATCTTTATCCCGTTAGAAACTGTTGTGTTAGAATTTGTCTGCGTGGTGTTTCTAACGGGATTTATATTTTTTGCTCTTAGTTGCGAGGCGTACGTTCGCGTGGAATCGTTATCCTGATTATCCGTCACGCTGACATCTGCACCCAAATCATAGAGCAAATTAGCCGAGGCAAAACCAGAGCGCGCCATTCCCACTACAGTAACTTTTCTCTGTTTAAAATAATCTTTATTTTTCATTTAATGGGCACATAACTTACCCTGCCTCACCGGCCAGGCAGGCATAACTTATGCCCTCGCTTATCTTATCTTTAAAGTAACTATTGTGAAAAGCGAAAGCAAGGCCGCCAGAATCCAGAATCTTACAATCACTTTAGTCTCTGGCCAGCCGAGGAATTGAAAATGATGGTGTAAAGGAGCAATTCTAAATATGCGCTTCTTGGTAAGACGAAAGGAAACCACCTGTAAGATTACCGATAAAGCCTCCAGAACAAATATCCCACCTACAATTACCAGGAGTAGTTCTTTCTTTATCAATAAAGCAGTTGTCCCAAGGGCGCCACCCAAAGCCAAAGAACCTACATCTCCCATAAAAATAGAGGCCGGGTAACAGTTAAACCATAAGAAACCCAGGCCTGCTCCTAGAATACTTGCGCAAAACACTGTTAATTCGCCGCTGCCTTTAATATAAGGTATGAAAAGATAACTGCTAAATCTTATATTTCCCGACACATAGCTTAAAACGCTAAAGGCCAGGGCTACCATAATTACAGTTCCTATGGCTAAACCATCTAAACCATCAGTAAGGTTTACAGCATTAGAAGACCCTGTGAGCACTATAATGACAAACAAGATATAAAAAATACCCAGCTCTAAAGATACATCTTTCAAAAAGGGCATATCAATCTTGGTGCTGTTTTGCGGAGTTAAAAAAAGTATGATGCCTAATACCAGGCCCAATATAATTTGACTGGTGAATTTTGAAGCAGCAGTCAAACCTTTAGATTTTTTTCTTATATGCTTTAGATAATCATCAATAAATCCGGTTATCCCTAACCAAACCGTACTAAATAAAACCAGGATTATGTATCTGTTAAAAATATCCGCCCAAAGTAATGCAGCTGATAATATTGCCAACAATATCAATATTCCGCCCATGGTTGGCGTATCCTGTTTTCTGCTATGCAATTCGTATAATTTGGCGCTGTCTTCTTTCCTTATATTTTCACCTATCTTTAACTGGGTAAGGAATTTTATTATTATTGGGCCCAGAATTATGCTGATAAGAAAAGCAGTTATAGTTGCCATTGCCGCGCGAAAGGTAATGTAACGAAAGATATTAAAAAAAGATATTATATCGTGTAGGGGGTAAAATAAATGATATAGCATATTAGCTCTTGAAGATCTCTTCCATCTTCATCAGGCGAGAGCCCTTAACCAACACAAGGTCACCCTTCTTTAGCGAAAACCTATTAAATAAAATCTTACGCGCCTCAGTAACGGTTTGGCAGATAAATATATTCTTGCTATCAAAACGGCAAGCTGTAGCTGCCTTAGCTGCCAGTTTAGATAAATTGCCTACTGTGATAAGCACATCGCAACATCCAGCTGCATCTTGGCCAGCTTGATAGTGAAATGATTTTTCATAACTTCCTAATTCTAACATATCTCCCATAACAAAAATCTTCCTCCCCGAAGTCTTAAAATTAGCAAGTACATCTAAAGCCTGTCTTAAAGAGAGCGGGTTAGAATTATATGTATCATCAATAAATTTTACACTGTTTACTTCCTTAAGTTTAAGCCTGCTTTGCGGAAAGTCAAAAGTATTAAACCTTAAGATGATATCTTTATATGCAATACCGAAGATTCGCGCTACTGTTATAACAGCTAATGCATTATAAATATTATAATACCCCGGGGTCTTTAATGTAAACCCCGTTAGATGGCGGTATACATCATTTATTCTACTACGCCTATCTAACGGGGTAAATTTATATTTTTTATTGACCGAGAATTCTATTTTCTCATTAAAACTTCTCACATCTGTAGCAAAAAAATCGCAAGGGTTTTTCATGCCAAAACCTAGAATAATCGCTTTTTTATGTTTGGCGGATATTTTTCTCTTTAATAAATTATCGTCTGCATTCAATATGCCGATATATGGTTTCTCTAAATTTTCTACCATCTTGTACTTTTCTCTAAAAACCCCACCTAAATCACCAAGATTTGCAAGGTGGCTGGGGCCGATATTAATAATTATGCCTATATTCGGTTGGCATATCCTAGTGAGATATTCGACTTCACCAAAATGATTTGTACCCACTTCCAGGACTACAATATCATAGGAACTCTTAAGGCTAAGTAAAGCGAGAGGCAGGCCTATCTGATTATTTTTTGTCCCCTCATTCTTCAGGACCTTAAATTTTCCAGATAATACATGGGCAATCATTTCTTTAGTAGTAGTCTTACCATTGCTTCCCGTAACTGCAATAACAGGGATATTGAATTTCTTGCGCTGGAATCGAGCAATGTCTCCGAGCGCCTTTACGGTATCCCGGACTTCTATAAAAGTTACTTTATTGGCTTTGTCTCCTGCCTTGCTCACCGACTCTTTTATTACACAGCTTGCCCCTTTTTTAACTGCTTCGCCAATGAAATCGTGTCCGTCAAAATTAATTCCTTTTATAGCAATAAAGGCATCTTGAGGATGAATTGTCCTGGAATCTATAGAGATGCCTCTAATACTTATATCCCACCCCTGGTTTATTAACCGGCCTTTGGTGGCTTCTAATAATTCAAAGACTTTAAACATAAGTGAACAGACGACTTACGGACACTACTATGTTAATTTTTGACTATTTTTTAATATTTTATTATTGTAACTTATTGTACACAAGTATGTTAAGAATATTTAATCCTTTGACTATAAGATACACACAGATAAAAGAAAGATTCACACTGATATCGACGAGAGAATCTGTGTGTATCTTTAAAAAATCTGTGTGAATCTGTGAAAAATTCATTTT
>DCOU01000040.1 GCA_002322525.1 Candidatus Omnitrophica bacterium UBA1562
GAGAATTTCGGCACATCTTATGAGTCGGGGTAAATATAATTTCCTGGTACTATCAAGAGAAAAGTCTACATTACCAAGGATACCCTGTCTTCGCCAAGCAGAGATTCGATGTCCCGGATTAACTTATCGGATGGCAAAACAAAGAGTCCGTCGCCCACAACCAGATGCACCCTTGATTTGGCAGGCGTATCTAAGCGCAGATAGATGGGAATTCTCCCCGGGTAATGGGTGAGCAATTCTTTTAAGGTCTCAAAAAGGTTTTCGCGTATGCCTGAAAGATTTATATTTACGCTTGTAATCAGTTTATAGGCTTCGTCCATCGGGAATAAGTCATTGGCTATAATCTTAGGGGTATCTTCCCGACGATCAAGCCTGCCTTTGACCAGCACTACTGTATTAGGCTGGATATACCTTGCTGCTCTTTGAAAGGCAGCGGGAAATACCAGAATCTCTACAACACCTTCAAGGTCTTCTAATTTAAGAATAGCCATCTTCTCCTGTTTTGCGCGTGTTACTGTCTGTTTAATCTTGACAATCAAACCTACTATCTTTATTTCTCTGCCATCCTCGTACTCATGCAAATTAGCAGTTGAAGAGGAAGTAAAACGTTTAAGCTCATGGGCATAGCGCGCCAGAGGATGCCCGGTAACATAGAACCCCAGCATCTCTTTTTCAAAGGCGAGTAACTGAGGCTCGGGCCATTCCTTGATCTCAGGTATATTATTTACCGTGCTCTTAAAACCATTTTGTGATAATCCTGTGTCAAAGAACGAGAGCTGGCCTTTTGCTTTTTCCTTTTGTGTCTTAGAGGATAATTCCAAAATTCTATCAAGCGAGACAAACATCTGTGCGCGGGGTGAGCCGAATAAATCTAATGCGCCGCACTTAATAAGGCTTTCCAGCACCTTTCGGTTAACTAATCTTAAATCAATATGCTGGCATAAATCTTCTAAAGAGCTAAATCGCCCTTGGCGTCTTGCTTGAATTATGGATTCAACCGCGCCACTGCCTACATTTTTTACTGCCAACAGCCCAAAGCGGATAGTTCTATTATCTACAACTTTAAATAAGGCGTCGCTTTCATTGATGTCTGGCGGCAGGACCTTGATTCCCATATGATTAGATTCTTTAACATACTCTACTATCTTGTCGGTATTATCCCTTTCCGAGGTCAATAACGCGCACATATATTCTACGGGAAAATTTGCCTTCAGGTAAGCAGTGCGGTATGAGATCATGGCATATGCGGCTGAGTGTGAGTTGTGGACTACTATGCCATTGGCAATAAAATTATGCGTATCTTCTATTTCCAGGTCAAAAGTCTCTTCCTTACCCATATATTCGATAGATACTACGCTATCCCAGGTTATATCTGCGTTGACATATCTTAATAGCCTTTCAGATTCAAAAAAATGGGCTAATTGCATGATAGTATCGCGCCTAAAACCTTTTCTATACGGTTTAATTCTGCCGTAAAATTCTTTCATGCAGATGCCGGTTTTCTCTTCTACTTCTCTCCAAGTAAGCCCCAGCTTCTCTTTTTCTTCTTTAACCAGTTCTTTTATCGAACTCGGTAATGTATCTTTGCTTTCTAAATGAGGCGGTATCCGCCTGTAATAGCTGCGTAACTCCTCTAACTGCCCGCTCTTCCCAATGATATGTGGACTAATCTGCTGAATGAATTTAGCAATGCTTTCATATCCGTACAAATAAAGCGCATAGCCAACTCTAGTTTTCTTGATGTTTTTGTATCTATAATTAAACTTTTTCTTTGCCAAACGGCTGGCGATACCGAGCTTAAGCAGGAGGTCTTGCAACTGTTGGCATAATTTATACGACGAGGTGGCATAAAACGGAACAGTATTATTCTTAGAAAACAAAAATCCGTCGCCTGACCAGAGCCTGCCTAAGAACAAAACCAGCTGTTCTTTATTCAGGCAAAAAAACTCCTTAGGAATAAATTTCTCTGTTGCTTTTTTGTAATCAAGGCCCAATTGCTCAATCCACAACCTCAACCCGCATTTTCTGTTAGTTATTAATTTTACCGCAGCGCTGTAACTTTCTTTGTTAAACCCCTTATTCCAAGGGTTATCTCCTTTTGAGAATTTAGTATCTTTGCCTGTACCAACGTATACTTCAAAACAGCCTCTTCTTTTGTAAATGCGCGGAACTGTATTGCTGAATTTTCCAACATGTTTTACAAAATCCTCTACTTGTAATCTATCGTTATTATAGTAATAAACTCCACTGGGATGACAAGTATTACCCTCAGAAAGTATACCTGCCAAAACAATTATTTTATATGGCTCCATAGAACAGCAACCTTCGTAAGGCATGGCTCTACTTAAACCAATTCTCTCGCCGATACATAAATCTCCCAGATTCTTCCAGCCACTAAAAGTAAAGACAGGGTGATTTGAAGTGGCAATGATTTCTTTTCCTAAGGAAGTCTTGAGTTTATAAACAGGCTTAATCCCATTATTAACTACATCTTTTATTTTGGTTTTAATAATCTTAAGATTATTATCGCAACTAAAAGTAGATTTTACAGAGCCTATGTTAGCGAATAATTCTTTAACTAAAACTGGCTTGCCAGTATCGGCATCTATAATTTCTGTGGAGCCAACAACACATTTGTTAAATCCATAACCGGAAAAATATTCTATGAGGTCGAATATCCGGTTTGCCACGGATTCGCTAATATTATTTTTAATACAACCTAAAATAAAGTTTTTCCTCTGTTGCTCCATAACTTCTGGAATTTTCTTAGCTATGGCCCGGCGCAGCAAATCAGCCTGCGCAAGGCTAAAACCCGCCAGCTCCGATACAATCTGCATAATCTGTTCCTGATAAACAATTATCCCGTATGTCTCTTTTAGAATTGTTTCAAGTTTAGGGTGCTGGTATTTTATAGGAACGCGGTTGTGCCTGCGCTGCATAAAATCATCGAGCATACCTGAGCCGATTGGGCCAGGCCGGTATAAAGCCAGGAGTGCAATTAAATCCTCAAAGTGGTCGGGTTCCAGTTTCTTCAATAAGTCGCGCATACCAGAACTTTCCACCTGAAATATCCCGATAGTATGGCCGGAAGTTAAAAGTTTATAGGTCCTGCTATCATCCAGAGGGATATTATCGATATCGACAATATCAGCCTTTGTTTTTGCGATGATTTTTTGCGTCTGGTCAATCACGGTCAGTGTTCTTAAGCCTAAGAAATCTACTTTCAATAAACCAATCTTCTCCAGGGCCGACATACTATAACCGGTGGTTATCTGGCCATCCTGGGTTTCGAATAAGGGCGTATAATTATCCAGGGGCTTATCTGCAATAACCACGCCTGCAGCATGAGTGGAGGCATGGCGGTTAAGGCCTTCCAGAGATAGGGCTGTATCAATTAATTTAGTTATCTGGGGGTCATTTTTATAAAGGCTCTTTAATTCAGATTCGCTTTCTAAGGCGTCCTTTAAGGTAAGGCTGGGATCCGGGGGGATCATTTTGGCAATCCGGTCAACATCAGCATAGGCAAGGCCCATAACCCTGCCTACGTCCCTGACCACCGCACGCGCCTGCATTGTACCGAAAGTAATAATCTGGGCAACGTTGCCTCTCCCGTATTTTTTGGTCACATAATCAATAACTTCGTTCCTTCTTTCATAACAGAAATCAATATCGATGTCAGGGAGCCCTAATCTTTCCGGATTAAGGAAACGCTCAAAGAGCAAACCGTATTTTAAAGGGTTGATGTCAGTTATGCCTAAAAGGTAGCTCACCAGGCTACCCGCAGCAGAATTATGAACTACAACATCGTTGGCGATAAAAGTTGAGTCTCTTTCTACAGAAATATCATAAACCTTACCTTTATATCTTTGAGTAGATATACTTTGCATAGAAAAATAAACATAATTTTCATCGATAAATGTATCGTTTCTATAAAAATTTTGCTCTTTAATATTTGCTTTAAAGTCTCTAAAAATTTCATTAAAATAAAATAGTTGTCTGCCAGAAATTCTTAATTTATAAGAATCATTCCAGTTAGAATTCCTATAATTACGTATTTTTATTGATGATATTATACCCAATGAACTTAGTAGCATTTTGACCTGCGATACTAAATTCAAAGATACCGAATCATAAGCTATGCGCATTTTTTCTTTATTACTCCCGTCTCCCAGAAATAATCCTGTAAGAAATTCTCTCTTTATTTTATCGGGAGAATTAAAAACCGCTTCTGGCACTCTTTTATTTCTTGCATATTTTCCACATAAACATTCTAAAAACTCTGCTACTATTTTTGAATAACCAAGAACCTGGTATGAGTTTTTCTTTTTATGAGGGACAATTTTAGAATCTAAATCAAAAGCTGTTTTCATTAACTCTTGCACTTCTCTACATTTATTTTCCTCGTCTTTACTAAACCCGAACCCGATCATTGCTTCTCTTTCTTTTGTTCTAGCCCAGCCCTCAGAAACATAATAACCCAGAAGTCTAGCTACTTTCTCATCTAACTCTATAAATCTGTTGATTCTCTTTTGAATAATTTTATTACTTCCAACTTCATACCAGATATTTTCATTATTATATTTAAGATTTCCCTTCTTGGGAATCATAGTAGCCAAATCAAACAATTGTGTCTCCTTTTTAGGAGTTATTTTTGGTCTAGAATAAACTAGAAAATCATTTTTCTCTAACTTGGCTGCTTCTATCCATTCTAATTTGTATTCCTGCCATAATTTGTTTTTACAATATCTTCTGCAGGTAGGTTTACATATGGTAGGTTTTATATTTTTTACTTTACACATTTTATGTCTTACGGCTAACACTTTATGGTCAGCTGTTAATTTCAACTCCAAAGCAGGTAACTTCGCTTTTATAGCAACTATATCTTCATCAAGATCATAAACAAATAAATCCTTAACTTTATTAGCCCGACCAGTATGAGAGATGACATAGTTACCAACTTTTAGATTCTGAATATCTACTTGCCCCCCGTCGTTCATTAAAATCTTTGTATCAGGCAATAAACATCCCCTACCCGGCCCCACTGGAATATGGCTACTTTTAGCGTAATGAATAAAATCCCAGACAATTAAAAAATAACTTACAAAGCCTCGAGCTTTAATAAGTTTTAATTCGTGTTCCAGGCGCTCCTTTATTGCGGGAGGTGCTTGCGGGAATTTTTCTTTTAATCCGAGTTCGCTAAGCTCCTTTAAATATTCCTCTTTGGTTTTACCTTCAGGAGGTTCATACCGGGGTAAATGTATCTTGGAAAAATCTAATTCTAAATTACAGCGGCTGGCAACCTCCAGGGTATTGGTAATTGCCTCGGGGACATCTTTAAAAATCTCCTGCATTTCCTCAGGAGCCTTAAAATAGAATTCATCAGTTTGGAAACGCAATCTATTGGGGTCATTAAGCGTTGCCTGGGTCTGGATACAAAGTAGAACCTCATGGCTTGCGGCATCTTCTTTAGAGAGATAATGCACATCATTGGTGGCAATAAGCGGTAAATTTAGCTCCTTGGATATCTTTATTAATCCCTCATTAACTATTTTCTGTTCCGGGATAAGGTTTTCCTGTATTTCCAGATATAAATTATCTTTGCCCAGGATATTTAAATAATCATCTGCTGTTTTTAGAGCATCATTAAACCTCCTCTGCTGCAATAACACCGGTATTTCACCCTTAAGGCAAGCAGTCAGGCCAATAAGGCCTTTTTGATATTGAGAGAGAATTTCCTTGTCAATGCGCGGGCGGTAATAAAACCCTTCTAAATTCCCAAGAGAAACTAATTTTATCAGGTTTTGATATCCGGTTTCATCGCGAGCCAAAAGTATAAGATGATATGATGCCTCATCAATGCCGCTTGATGTCTTATCCAACCGGCTTCCCGGCGCAATATAAACCTCGCAGCCAATAATGGGTTTTATCCCGGCTTTCTGGGCTTCCAGATAAAAATCTATTGCGCCAAACATATTGCCGTGATCGGTAATAGCCAGCGAATCCATTTTATACTGCTTTGCTCGCTCTAAGAGTTGGGGTATGCGGCAGGCACCGTCGAGTAGGCTATATTGGGTATGCAGATGCAGGTGGCTGAATTCGCTTCGGGGCATTAGAGATATGTTACAAAGGTTAAAAAGGTTAAAAAGGTTAAGAAAGTTTCAATTTCTTTTTTGTAACCTCCTTAACTTTTTTAACATCCTTAACCTTTTTAACTTTTTAAATTACTCCCACTCAATCGTTGCTGGAGGTTTAGATGAGATATCGTAAACTACGCGGTTGACGCCTTTAACTTCATTAATAATCCGATGGGCAATTTTCTCAAGAACTTCATAAGGAAGCTTTGCCCAGTCTGCAGTCATGCCATCGGAACTCTGAACGCAGCGCAAAGCCACCACATTCTCATAAGTGCGCTCATCCCCCATCACTCCCACGCTTTTTATGGGCAGGAGTATAGCGAATGACTGCCATACCTGTTCGTAGAGGTTAGCATTTCTAATCTCGTCAATTACGCGCCAGTCAACTTCCCGTAGCAGATTAAGGCGGCTGGGAGTCACCTCACCGATAATCCTGATGGCTAATCCCGGACCGGGAAAAGGCTGGCGATAAATTATTATATCCGGTAATGCCAATTCTCTAGCAATCTGGCGCACTTCGTCTTTAAATAGGTCTCTGAGCGGCTCAATAAGTTTAAGCTTCATATGAGCAGGTAATCCGCCGACATTATGATGGCTCTTGATATGGCTTGAGGGCGCGCCCGTAGGAGAAAATGACTCAATTACATCCGGATACAAAGTACCCTGGCCTAAGAATTTTACGCCTTTGATCTTGGCCGCTTCTTCTTCAAAGACTTTCACAAATTCATCGCCGATGAGCTTTCTTTTTTCTTCCGGGTCGGTAATGCCTTTTAAGCGCGCTAAAAATCGCTTGGTTCTATCTACATAATCTAAATTTAAATGATAAATGTTACGGAATACTTTTTTTATCTGTTCCGGCTCATCTTTTCTTAACAGGCCATTGTCAATAAAAATACACCTTAATCTTCTGCCTATGGCTTTATGGATTAACAGCGCTGCTACGGACGAATCCACTCCGCCGCTTAAACCCAAAACCATTTTATCCTTACCCACTGTCTTTTTTATGATATCAATGGACTCATGAATAAACGATTGCATTGTCCAGCGGCCAAGGCAACCACAAATTTTAAATAAAAAATTGCCGAGAATTTGATTACCTTTCTCAGTATGGGTTACTTCAGGATGGAATTGCACGCCGAATATCTTCATTTTCTTATGTGCCATAGCAGCGATAGGAGCATTAGAGGTATGGGCAATGTTCTGAAATCCGGGTGGCAATTTTGTCACGTAATCGCCGTGGCTGGCCCAACAGGTCAAATTACCCGGAAGATTGCTAAATAAATCTCTGGTTCCATCAATAAACAATTCTGTCTTTCCGTATTCACGGCCTTTTGTATGCTTGACTCTGCCGCCTAACATTTCCGCAATAACCTGCATACCATAGCAAATACCTAAGATAGGAACTCTTAATTTAAAGATCCCCTTATCCGGATAAAAACCTTTCTTACTCACTACCGATAAGGGGCTACCGGAAAGTATTAATCCCCGAGGCGTAAGTGCGGCTATTTCTTTTGCAGGTGTATTATAAGGTATAATCTTAGAGAATACCTTGTTTTCCCTGACGCGCCGCGCAATTAATTGAGTATACTGTGAGCCAAAATCTAAGATAAGTATGGTGTGTTTGGTCATTTTTGATGAGCACATAACTTACGAACACGATAGTGTGAGTAAGTTATAAGTGCGAATTAACCCCGACAGCTGCAAGAAAATTTCTGGCACGAAGTGCCGCAAATTTTCGAAGCGTTTTGCTGTCGGGATAGTTCGGACATATAAGTTATGTCGAATACTTTTTTAAAATTATACTCCATAACTTATGTCCTCACTTATTTTCCCATCCCCACTCTCTGGTCAACCTGAAAGATTTTCCCTTCGGTCTGTATGGAAGGGGCAATGATAATCTCTACATCGTGCATCTGTTTTAAATTAACAGCGCCCAATGAACCCATTGATGTTTTTAATGCGCCCATTAAATTCTGTGAACCATCATCAACCTTGGCCGGGCCAACAAGAATTTCTTTTAAGCTGCCGGTCGTCCCTACGTATATACGCGTGCCGCGCGGTAAGTTCACATGCGAGGTAGCCATACCCCAATGGTAACCCTTACCCGGCGCTTCTTTTGCACGGGCAAAATTTGAACCGATCATTACTGCATCCGCACCGCAGGCGAAAGCCTTGCAGATATCGCCGCCGCGGCTCATCCCGCCATCAGTAATTATAGGAACATATTTACCTTTGCTTTTATAATAAAAATCTCTAGCAGCAGCAGCGTCTACAGTGGCGGTCACCTGAGGCACGCCAATACCTAATACGCCGCGGGTTGTACAGGCAGTGCCCGGGCCAATGCCGATTAACAATGCTGTTACGCCGGTTTCCATAAGCGCCAATGTTGTCTCATAAGTCACACAATTACCGATAATCACGGGAATTCTGGTAGATTTACAGAACTTAAATAAATCCAAACTCTTGTATTCCCGTGAAATATGTTTTGTGGTAGTAACTGTAGATTGCACTACAAATATATCCGCACCTGCAGTAATGGCAATTTTAGCAAACTTTTCCGCATAAGCAGGTATACAGCTTACTACTGCTATAGCCTTTTTCCTTTTAATCTCTTCTACTCTCTTAGAAATAAGCTTTTCTTTAATGGGAGTATTGTAGACTGACTGGATGAGTCCTGTAGCTTTTTCTGGAGAGGCTTTAGCAATTTTCTCTAAAACGATATCAGGATTTTCATAACGTGTTTGTACTCCGTCAAGATTTAATACCGCAATGCCGCCTAACTTTGACATTTCAACAGCAAACCTGACATCCACCACTCCATCCATCGCAGCGGCTAATATGGGGATCTTAAATTTTTTACCCGCAATCTCAAAAGTGGTGTCCACTTCATTGGGATTTACCGTTTGCGTTCCGGGCACCAGCGCAATTTCATCAAAACCATAACATCTACGAGCGCGTTTGCCTATGCCTATCCACTCAGCCATATTTAATGAGCGTATAACTTACGGAACGATAGTGAACGTAAGTTATTTGCGCGAATT
>DCOU01000074.1:0-1641 GCA_002322525.1 Candidatus Omnitrophica bacterium UBA1562
GAGGCTGTCCGACAATTGAGTTTCAAGACGCTCTTCTGTGGGGCATAAAGCCATAGATGCCTTTGTTCTTTCTCAATCTTTTGTTTTTGCTTCATAAAGCCGTCTAAGCCACTGCCAGCGGAATCAAATCTTCCCTTGGTAGCTTAAAGAGCAAGAGTTTCCTCAAATATTTGGCTATTTTCTTGATATTATGCACAATAGCCATGAGCGTGAATTCTGCTCTAACCTTCTTTAGTCCACGCAAGAGGAATTCTCTGAATCTCAAGTTATGCTTGATGTTACCAAAAACAGGTTCAGGAATAACTTTGCGCTTGCTGTAGATTCTTTTACCATGGGCTGTGTTTAACTTCTGGCGCATAGCATAGATGAGATTAACATTATCAAAGACTTTAATTGTTCTACCTTTTGGGCTCTTAGTGCATCTGGATAAATATTTACAATCTTGGCATTGGTGGCAACTATACCTAGAGAGCTTTCTGCCTCTTTCATCTATATATCTATAGCCAAAGGTAAGTTCTCTATGGTTAGGGCAGAGATATGCGTCTTTTTCTGAATTGTAGACAAAATGCTTCTTATGAAACGGCGAGTCTTCATCAGTTAAGTTACCGCGTTGCTGTGCCTGATATTTGACATCAGGGATATAGGCATCTATGTAGATTTTGGATTCTAATTCTTTTAGATTTCTTATAGAGCTGAAGCCAGAGTCAGCGGAAACTTTAACCTTCTCTCTTTCGGATATCTCTGGTAAGTTATGAGCGGTCTGCTCTATTAAAGGAATGAGCTGTTTAGTATCATTTGCCTCATTGATACAATCGCAGGCGACAATAACTTGCTCTTTTCCATCAACAGCTACTTCGGCGCGATAACCCGTGGTGATTTGGCTTTTTTGTTTTTGGAATGTGGCATCTGGGTCGGTAAGGTTAAGGGCTTTAAGAGATTCTTCTTTAAGTTTCTTTTTTGCTTCTTTGATTTTCTCTAAGCGCTTTTCTTGGGAATGTAGTTCCTCTGGGATTTCATCGCCGCGCAGGTCTGGCCCAAAGATTTTATCTTCTTCGTCATCGATTGCCTGTGCTGAATCTAAAAGCTCTTTGATTTTCTTATTTATAGCCTGTCCTTCTAAGATAAGTCTTTCTTCATCGTAGGTTTTATCTTTGGAGGCATTGGCCTTAATGACCGTTGAATCTAACGAGATATGTCCTAAACCAACAAGGCCTAGCTTTTCGCAGAGACGAACTATTTGTACGAATAGCTTTGGTAATTCTTCGGCATTGTTTTTCCTGAAGTCTGAGATGGTGCGAAAATCGGGCTTCTGCATGCCAGCCAAGAAGATAAAGGCAACGTCGGTCTCAAGCTCTTTGGCGATTTTACGCGAACTAAAGGCCGAAGTAGCATAACCATAAAAAAGGATTTTGAGCATCATCTTGGGATGATAACTGGGATTACCGACGGATGAGACTTTTTTGTAAAGACAATTTAAATCCAGATGTTCAACTACATCATCGATTACCTTGGCAAAGTGTCCTTTTGGCAGGTAATCCCCGATACAGGCAGGAAAAAGAAGCATTTCTTTGTTATTATAGTTACGGACATTTAGTGACATAATTTAACCTCCTTGATAGATTTTATCGTCGGGAAATATTA
>DCOU01000074.1:1800-6748 GCA_002322525.1 Candidatus Omnitrophica bacterium UBA1562
AAGAGTGCGGGGATAAAATAGAAAGGAAGAGCGGGGTGAAAAAACATTTAAAGACGCCTACGAATATTGTAGGTAAGCGCAGGCACGGATTCCGACGCATGATGGCCAGGAAGGCTGGTAGGAAAGTTTTGGCCCGTCGCCGCCAAAAAGGCAGAAGAAGAATTTCTCTTTAACCCAGCCCTTTCTGCTATAAGAGCTGGGTAATAAATAAGAAAGGGCTGGGTTAATGTTACAGAGAGTAGCTCTCAAGCTTCTGGATATATACCAAAGTTACATCCGGATAATATTACCTTCTTCCTGTCGTTTTGTTCCCAGTTGTTCAGAATACACCAAGCAGGCAATTTTAAGATTCGGTTTTTTTAAGGGCACTTTAAAAGGGGCAAAAAGAATATTGCGGTGTCAGCCCTTTTCGCAAAAAACTGGTTACGATCCAATAATCTAAACTTATGGAAAAGCGTTTATTTCTAGCCATAGTATTGGCATTGCTCGTTTTATTAAGTTGGTCCGCTTTTGTTTCGAAAACGTATCATCTTGATAATAAAGAAGTTACGTTAAAATCTCCCGTCCCAGTCGCGGTCAAACCAATACAAAGTGAGTTAATTCAAACGAGAACACAAGAACCCCCCGCCGCTTCTTTATTTAAATTTTCCCAGGAAAAATATGACATTATTTTTATAGAATCTCAAGCAGCAATTAAAGAAGTAATTTTTAAGTCTTATCAGAATTACGCCTTTCCTTTAAAATATGGCTTCTTATTAGGAGACGCAAATCTTGTATTTCAAAAAGAAAACATCACGCCGGAAAGCGTGAAGTTTGTTTCTCGGGACAAAGATAAACAGATTATTAAACACTTTATTTTCTCTAAGTCTAATTACCGCATATCGTTAGAAGTAGAGGTACAAAATTTATCCAGCCAACCTTTGCGGATTAATTTTCCTTTAATCGTAGGGGTGTTGAGCTCAAACGGCGATCCTAATCAGGCGCGTTTTCAGGATGTGACCCTGGTTGGCAAAGAAAAACCCACGCATCTTAATCCGCGCAAAGATGCGACGTTGAATGAGGTGAAATTTGTGGGCTTGCGGGATAGATATTTTTGCGCCATTATTGAACCCGGTTCAGATAATTACACTGGTTTTATCCACAAAGTTAATTTAAAGGAATCCGAGGTAGGTTTAAACCCAGAAGAGTTTACGCTCAATCCGGGCCAACAGATGCAACGAAAATTTGATATCTATTTGGGGCCACAGGATTTACGACAAATAAATGCCATTAAACCAGAATGGACAGAAGTGATGTATTATGGTAAATTTAATAATTTTATTGCCCACCTGCTTTTACAGTTATTAGATTTCCTCTATGGCTTAGTGCATAACTGGGGCATAGCAATTATAATCTTAAGCCTTTTAATTTATTTAATTCTTTATCCCCTAACTTTAAAACAAATGCGTTCGATGAAGCAAATGCAGGCCCTGCAGCCGCGCATAGAAGAATTAAGAAAGCTCTATAAAGATAATCCACAAAAACTCAACACCGAGATAATGGGATTGTACCGAGAATATAAAGTAAATCCTTTTAGTGGTTGTCTGCCCATGCTCTTTCAAATACCTATATTTTTTGCCTTATATCAGGTTCTGATGCGTTCAGTAGCTTTAAAAGGCGCTAAGTTTTTATGGATAAAAGATTTATCAGAACCAGATAAACTTTTTTCTCTGCCATTTGGTTTGCCTAAACCCTATGATTCATTCAATCTTCTGCCCATCTTAATGGCGATCAGCATGTTTATTCAACAAAAATCCTCTATGGCAACAACCAGCAGTGGTTCTGCTGAGCAGCAAAAATTCATGATGATTTTATTCCCGCTTATGTTCGGATTCATTTTTTATGGTATGCCCGCAGGCTTAGTTTTATATTGGTTTATCAATAGCGCGCTGATGCTTTTATACCAGTTGAGGATTAGCCGGCAAAAATGACGCAAAAATTCAACATTGAAGTTGAAGCGAACACTGTAGAAGAGGCGATAAGGAAGGCCTTAAAACAATTGAAACTACCGCGGTCTAAAGTCAAAATAGAAGTTCTATCCGATGAAGAAAAGGGGCTTTTTGGTATGCCCGGAGCTAAGCCAGCCAAAGTAAGAGTAAGCATGCTAAAAGACAAAGAAAATGCTTGACATTTCCATTGTTTTTAAGATAATAAATATAAAGTATTGAGGTTTAAGTAAGATATTGTTCCGCGTGAAAATGTGCCAGTTAGAACAGTTATTCTTACAGCTTTAATATGTTAAGTCCTTGGTACGTAACTGGTTTTTGCGATGGCGAAGCAGTATTTTCTTTCAGTAGATCGGGTGGTACTCTTGCTCTCTATTTTGCAATTAAACAAAGAGAAGATAATCGGCAAATAATTGAAGATATGCGAGCGTATTTTAACTATGTGGGTGACATATATATCTCAAAGGCATCTAAACCCACTAAAAATAGTGGCTTTACTAAACCTTCGGCGTATTATCGAGTTACAAGAATTGGAGAGCTCAAGGTAATTATTGACCATTTTGATAAATACCCTTTACAAAGCGAAAAGAAGCGAGAGGCATATAATATCTGGCGTCAAATGGTGATCCATAAAATAGAAAATTATCGAGATATAGATTACAATATATTGCGGGAATTAGCAATGAAACTTTCTAGTTTGAATCCTAAAAGCCGGGCTTTTAAGATTCACGCGAGATAATGGGTAAGATTATTAGTATTTGTAATCAAAAAGGCGGCACTGGTAAAACCACCTCTGCCATTAATTTGGCTACTTACTTTGCCTTAGCAGACAAAAAAGTTTTATTGGTAGATTTAGATCCTCAAGCAAATACTACAAGTGGCTTAGGCCTAAATAAACACAACATAAACAAGAGTACCTACCATGTCCTTTTGGAAGAGTTGGATATTAAAGAAATATTACAGTCTACCGCGATTAACAATCTTTCTTTAGCTCCTTCTAATCTGGATCTTACGGGTGCTGAGATTGAGTTAGTAGGCATGATGGGGCGAGAATATAGATTAAAAAAAGCTTTAGATAAAGAGCGGGAAAATTTTGATTTTGTAATTATTGATTCACCTCCTTCTTTAGGGCTGTTAACCATTAATGCGCTATGCGCCTCTGACTCCATAATCATACCAGTGCAATGCGAATATTATGCCTTAGAGGGATTGACGCAACTGGTTAATACTATTAGACTTGTGAAAGATAATCTTAATCCTAATCTGGCCATTGAAGGAATAGTGCTTACTATGGCAGATTATCGTACCAACCTAACCAAAGAGGTTATTCAAGAAGCCAGGGCTTATTTTAAAGAAAAAGTTTATGCCACGGTTATACCGAGGAATATTCGTTTAACTGAAGCGCCGAGTTTTGGTAAACCCATTGCTTTATACGATAAAGAATCCATTGGTGCTCAGAAATACGAAGAATTAGCAAAAGAGGTGATGGGAATAAAAATGTCCAATCTGAGTTTGGACATTTCTCAAGCAGACGTAAACGTAGATAATAATTTAGAAAAAACAGAACCAGGAGAATAAATATGGAACGGAAGGCATTGGGAAAAGGAATAAGCGCTTTAATCCCGACCAAAGAGCCAGAAACCACAAAAGGCGAAGAGGTTCTTTATGTTAAATTAGAGCAAATTAGGCCAAGCCCTTTTCAGCCGCGCGTAGATTTTGATAATCAAAGTATGGAGGAGTTAACTCAATCCATTAAGGAAAAAGGGGTGATTCAGCCAGTCTTGGTAAGGCCTAATGGCGACTACTATGAATTAATTGCCGGGGAGAGAAGATTTCGTGCTGCTAACTTATTGAATCTAAAAGAGATACCAGCTATTGTCAAGAACGTAGAGGATCGCGATTCCTTGGAGATAGCTTTAATCGAGAATATTCAAAGGCAGTCTCTGAATCCCATTGAAGAGGCACATGCCTATCAGTTTCTCATTGATAAATTTCAAGTTACGCATGAGAAAATTAGCGGGGTCTTGGGCAAAGCCAGGGTCTCTGTTACGAACACCTTACGGTTATTGAAGTTACCAGCAGAAATCCAAGAGGAGATGAAAAAGGGCCGCATCTCTTTTGCGCATGGCCGGGCACTCCTAGAGATAGAAGACTTAAATCAACAGCGCCGCTTAGCCCAGGAGATTATTTCTAAAGAATTGTCTGTCAGAGAGTTAGAGAATTTAATCAAGGGGCAGCGTAAAAGAATATCTAAGCGTAAGATTGGCCAAGGCATGCGCGAGCCTTATGTAGCAGTTTTGGAGGAGGAGTTACAACATATTTTGGCAACTAAAGTCAGAATTAGTAAGAGAAGAAAACGGGGGCATATCCTCATTGAATTTTATTCTCAGGAAGACTTAGATAGGATTTTGAAGATACTAAGAGGAGACCCGCAATGACGAATCAAGCAACTCTAGTTCTCATCAAACCCGACGGCCTGAAAAAATCTTTAACCGGCAATATCTTAAGCCGGTTGTCTGAGACAAAATTAGAAATTGTGGCAGCCAAGATTGTGCGGGTATCCAAGGAATTGGCAGAGGAGCACTACCGCCACCTTAAAGATAAACCTTTTTTCCAGGATTTGATAAAGTATTTACGCGGAGAGCTGCATAATCGACGCAAGGTTATGGCGCTTATTTATTGGGGCGAGGATGCCATTACAAAATGTCGGCAACTCGCCGGAGCTACTAATCCTGAGGAGGCGGATTCCACGAGCATCCGCGGTTCTTACGGCAGGATAACTACATCCGGGGTTTATGAGAATGTTATTCACGTGTCTTCCGACGAGCAAGAGGCTAAGAGAGAAATCAAGCTCTGGTTTCAGCCCGACGAAATAATCGTAAATTTATATCCTGCTAAAGAAGTGACCGAGAAAGAGAAGAAGATAAAAACCTGGGGCTAGCCCAGCAAGGGCACACCCAACA
>DCOU01000074.1:6871-12962 GCA_002322525.1 Candidatus Omnitrophica bacterium UBA1562
CAATCCTATATGTTGGGGTGTCAGAAGGGGATTTAAAATGAATAGCATGACTGGTTTCGCAAGCAAAGAGATCACAATTACGCCTTTCGGAAAAATCTGTTTGGAAATACGTAGCACCAATCATAAATTTTTAGAGGCGGTTTTTCACTTGCCGGTAGGATTTTTATCCCTGGAGGATAAGATAAAAAAAGAGGTCGAGGCGAAGATAAAGAGGGGTAGGATTGTTTGTGTGATGAATGTCCTGGGTAGCCCCACAAATTCGATTTTTATCGATAAGCGATTGCTGAAAAATTATATTTCAATACTACGTAACATTCGTGAACTCGCCCATATTCAAGAAGGAGTCCGTTTGGACACATTAATAAATTTGCCGGGCGTTTTATCGCTGACAGAAGACAGGCACTCTAAGAGCAAAATCTGGCCACGCTTAAAAACATTAGTGCGCAATACCCTTGTTGATTTGGTGAGCATGCGCAAGAAAGAAGGGCAGGCGTTATATATTTATTTCAAAGAGAGCGCACAGGCGTTAGAGACAAACCTCGGTATTATCAAAACAAAATTTAAAAAATTGATTCAAGAGAAAGTTGCTGAATTAAAGACACCAGAAGAATGTAGCAGCTTCCTTAAAGATACAGATATTACAGAAGAGATAGAGCGCTTAGCCTTCCACATTAGGAGTTTTCAAAAGAAACTTTCGAAGAGCGGCCCGATAGGTAAAGAGCTGGATTTTATTGCTCAAGAGATGCAGCGGGAGGCAAATACCATGGGTGCTAAGTCTTGCGACGCGATGGTGTCTAGCAGGGTGGTGCAGATGAAGAGCCAGATTGAGAAAATACGCGAACAGGTGCAGAATATAGAGTGAGTAGGCAGAGTAAAAAACAAGGGTTAATATTTATTATTTCCGGGCCTTCTGGCTCGGGCAAAACCACACTGCTTAAAAACCTTCTTGGCAATAAAGCATTAAAGAATAGATTAGTCAGGTCTATTTCTTTTACCACCCGGCCCAGGAGATCAGGCGAGCAGGACAAGAGAGATTATTTTTTTATAAGCGAGAAGCGGTTTAAACAAGAACAGAAAGCGCAAAATTTGCTTGAATGGACAAAATATCTAGGATATTGTTACGCCACGCCCAAAGTTTTTATTGAAAGTCAACTGAAGAAAGCCAAGCATGTCATCCTGTGTTTAGATTTAAAAGGCACCCGCAGCATAAAGCGGCGATATCCCAATCTGACCGTAACGATCTTTGTGACACCGCCGTCTTTAGATACGCTCTTACATAGAATTACCACGCGTTGCAATAAAACAAAGGAAGAGGAGGTAAAACAGCGCTTGAGACTCGCTCAACAGGAGCTTTCGGCTGCAGGTACGTATGATTATTGCGTGGTGAATAAAAATCTCAATCAGGCAATAAAGGAATTGAAAGGTATAATCTTAAAAGAAATCGCGTATCTTAAATATAGGGCGTTACAAAAGTGCCGCCCTTGATTACACCGATTAAAAAAACGATTGCACAGATTAAAAGCATCGTCGGTATTATCTGTGTAATCTACTTCTAAAATCTGTGTAATCATAGGCTGGCAGAAGTTTCGTGACAGCCTATTAAATATAGTAAGGAGTGAAAAAGCATATGCCATATTATGTAGCGTTAGAGGATATGTTAGATAAAAGCGATAATTCCATTTTTAAATTGGTGGTCCTGGCTTCAAAAAGGGCTTTAGAGATTGCCGAAGGGCAACCAAAGCTTGTGAATCTGGATTCATCGTTTAAGCCCTCGACCATAGCTTTGCACGAAATCGCCGAAGGCAAAGTGTGTTACAAAAAGGCAAAGTCTTAATCCAGAAAGGATAGGCCTTCCTATCCTTTATAGGGCTTCACAAAATTCGTGAAGCCCTTGATTACAGAGATTAAAAGACAGATTACAGAGATTAATACTCGACTATAAATCACTGTAATCTATTTTAAAATCGCTGTAATCAACAGCCCTTGAGACTAATTTCGTGAAGGGCTGATCCTTTAAGGAAGGGTCTAAGAATAATACCGTGGTTAAAGGGAAAAATATTATTTTAGGGATTACGGCTAGTATAGCTATATATAAAGCGTGCGATATTATACGCCGGCTAAAGAGTGAGGGGTTTGCGGTTACAGTAGTATTGACGCCTGAGGCAGAGAAATTTATTCAGCCGATTCTCTTTCAAAACCTTTCCGGCAATAAAGTATATCGCGGCCTATTTGAGGAACCGGAGGCCTGGGAGATAGAACATGTATCGTTGGCGGAGAAAGCGGATTTGGTTTTAATTGCACCGGCAACGGCAAATATTATCGCTAAAATCGCCCACGGCATTTGCGATGATTTATTGACCTGTGTGTGTTGCGCTACAAAAGCTCCGATTTTAATCTGTCCGGCGATGAATGAGAATATGTATAAGAATCGTATTACCCAGGATAACATTAAAAAATTAAAATCTTTGGGTTATAAATTTATAGAGCCCATAAAGGGAAGGCTTGCCTGTGGCAAGGTGGGGGTGGGCTGTTTAGCAGAGGTTGAGACAATAGTTAAGGAAGTCAAGAAAAGTTTTCGTTAACGAAAACTTTTCTTGATTCTGAGGCAATGTGCCGAAGAATCTAAGAGATTCTTTGAGATATTGGCGACGTAGCCAAGCGGTAAGGCAATTGTCTGCAAAACAATTATTCAGCGGTTCGAATCCGCTCGTCGCCTTGAATAACCAATAGCGTAGCGACGGGCAAGTGGAGGAATGGTATACTCGAAGGTCTTAAAAACCTTTGACCGTAAGGTCGTGAGGGTTCAACTCCCTCCTTGCCCACTAAATTTTTTGGGCGCTTAGCTCAGTTGGTTCAGAGCGTTTCCTTGACATGGAAAAGGCCACGGGTTCGAATCCTGTAGCGCCCACCAGAAAATATATATTGTTAAATTGCTAAATTGTTATATTGTCAGAAACAGTTTAGCGGGTTGATAGTTTGATAATGGAAAACGATTTATCTATATTAAGACATTCTTGTTCACATATTATGGCCCAGGCAGTTAAAGAGCTTTGGCCGGAAGTAAAATTAGGCATCGGCCCCTCTATCGAAGACGGGTTTTATTACGATTTCGATAAAAAAGAGCCGTTTAGCGACGAGGATTTGGCAAACATCGAGCAGAAGATGCGAGAGATAATTGCCAAGAATGAGCCGTTTGTAAGAGAGGAAGTTTCTCGCGAGGAAGCGCTTAAGTTATTCAAGAAATTAAAAGAAGACTATAAGGTAAGCCTTATTCAAGGGATACCAAATGAATTAGTATCAGTGTACAAAACAGGCGAGGATTTTATAGATTTGTGCCGCGGTCCGCATATAGAGTCAACGGGTAAGATTAAGGCCTTCAAGCTATTATCAGTTGCCGGTGCCTATTGGCACGGGATAGAGACTAATCCGATGCTCCAAAGAATTTATGGCACCTGTTTTGAAACCCAAAAAGAAATAGATGAGTACTTAAATAATTTAGAGGAGGCGAAGTCGCGCGACCACAGAAAACTCGGGCCCGCCTTAGAATTTTTCGATATATACCATGAGGAAGCAGGGGCAGGCCTTGTTTTTTATTATCCTAAGGGCGCTATGTTAAGGACAATAATTGAGGACTACGAAAAACAAGAACATTTAAGGCGGGGCTATGAAATAGTGATTACCCCGCATATTATGCAGGCGGAGCTTTGGCATGAATCCGGCCACTACGAATACTACAGAGAGAATATGTATACCTTTAAGATAGAAGATAGAGAATTTGTCTTAAAGCCGATGAACTGCCCGGGCCACATTCTGATTTATAAATCAAAAAATCGAAGCTATAAAGAATTACCCATTAGATTTTTTGAGTTAGGCACAGTGTATCGGCATGAAAAGGCAGGGGTTTTGCACGGGTTGCTTCGGGTGCGCGGCTTTACTCAAGACGATGCGCATATATTTTGTTTACCCGAGCAATTAAAAGAGGAAATAAAATCGATTATTGATTTTGTTTTTGATACAATGAAGGTGTTTGGTTTTAGTGATCTGGGCATAGAACTAAGCACCCGGCCAGAAAAATATATAGGGACTGACCAGGATTGGCAAAATGCAACAGCTGCCTTAGAGGAATCTTTAAAAGAAAAAGGCCTCACCTTTGATATAAATGTGGGGGAGGGGGCATTCTATGGACCTAAAATTGATATAAAATTGAAGGATGCTCTCAAGAGAAAATGGCAATGCGCTACTATTCAGTGCGATTTTGCTCTGCCTAAAAGGTTTAATCTCGCTTATGTGGATTCCCAAGGACGAAAAAAACAACCCATTATGTTACACCGCGTTATATTAGGTAGCCTTGAGCGCTTTATAGGCGCTTTGCTCGAGCATTATAAAGGTAGCCTGCCGCTTTGGCTATCTCCCACGCAGGTATTAGTTGTGCCGATAAACCCCGTTAGAAGTAAGCCGCCAGAGGCGACTGCCACGCCTACGACGGGGACTTCTAACGGTGTAAAAGATGTTTTACGAGAATACGGCATAAAAGTTAAAACTGCCTTAGAAGAGAATTCAATACGCACTGATATAGATAGCCGTAATGAGACCTTAGACAAAAGGATACGCCAGGCAGAACTAAATAAGATACCTTATTGTCTAGTTGTGGGTGAGCGCGAAGCCAAGCAAGAAACTGTTTCGGTAAGGAAAAGAGGCGCTGGCGATGTAGGGGCAGCTTCTATAGAGCAATTTATAAAACAGATAAGGCAGGAGATAGAAAATAAGGTTACATGATGTTACGGGGTGCCAGTAGCCTCAGAAGATAGGAGGTGGTTACGATAAAAAAGTTTATACGCATAAACGACAAAATACGTGTACCGCAAGTGCGTCTTGTGGGGCAGGACGGTAGCCAATTGGGCGTGGTACCTATACAGAAGGCATTGGATATAGCCAATCAACACGAATTAGACTTGGTAGAAGTTGCGCCCCAGACGAGCCCTCCCGTATGCCGCATCATCGATTTTAGTAAATTTAAGTATGACCAGGAAAAGAAGGAACGCGAAGCAAAAAAACACCAAAGACAGTCTCGCCTTAAAGAGATTCGTCTTAAGCCCAATATCGATGACCATGATTACCGGGTAAAGGTAAAACACACGATCGGTTTTTTAAAGAAGAAAGATAAAGTCAAGGTAAGCCTATTTTTCCGGGGCAGGCAAATGGAGCATCTGGATTTGGGCAGAAAGATTTTAGATAGATTTATTATAGACGTCCAGAATGATGGACAGATAGAAAAGGAGCCTGTTCTGGAGGGCAGAATTATATCTTTCATGGTTGCGCCGAAATAACTTAGTGTAACCAAAAAAACAACAGGCCCGAACGGAGTGAGGAAATGCCAAAATTAAAAACCAGAAAAGGAGTAGCCAAAAGGTTTAAATTTACCAAAAAAAGAAAAGTTAAGTCTCATCCCTGCGGCAGGAGCCACCTTTTATCCAGCAAGAAAAGCAAAAGGCTTCGCCGCCTAAGAAGGGCCAGTGTTATAGAAAGCAAAAAAAATATAAAATATATCAAGAGAATGTTACCCTATGGTTAGTGTGTAAGTGTGTAAGTTTATAAGTGTGTAAGTTAAAACTTAAACACTTTACACTTAAAACTTTACACTCCGAACGACGAAGGAGCGAGGTAATGGCAAAAATTAAACACAGTGTTGCGACAAGAAAAAGAAAGAAAAGATTATTAAAAAAGGCAAAGGGTTACTGGGGGGATAGAAGCAAGCAATACCAGCAGGCTCGCCGAGCCCTGATGCACGCTTTGGTGTATGCCTATCGCGATAGGCGCGTAAAAAAAAGAGATTTTCGCCGACTCTGGATTACGCGCATCAACGCTGCCTGTCGTGCCGCAGGCATTACCTACAGCCAATTCATTCAGGGCTTGAAAAAAGCCAAGGTTAGCCTGGATAGAAAAATCTTAGCGGATTTGGCGGTAAAAGACAGCCACGCCTTTAAGAAATTAGTTGAGATAGCTAAAGGATAAAAGTTTACAGTTAACAGCGTTGGGTTTAACACTGTAAACTGTACACTGGTAACTGTAAACACGACTTTGTTAAAAATGC
>DCOU01000073.1 GCA_002322525.1 Candidatus Omnitrophica bacterium UBA1562
GAGAATTTCGGCACATCTTATGAGCCGGGGTAAATATAATTTCCTGGTACTATCAAGGAAAATTATAATATAGGCGGCATCTCTAAAGCCGGGTGATTCACCTTCCTTAAGAAACTCAATAACTCTTCCTGTGTTGTAGCTTGAGTTTCATCAGCAATTTTATCAATTAAATCCGGTTCGCCTAAATCTTTAACACGTTTTTTTAACCTATCGCCCAAAAGTTCCTTTAATTCACGAGGCATCCAGACCAATCGCTTTAACCCTCCTTCAGCAGAAATAAACTTTTTACTTACTATATATAGCTTGCCTACACCTAAGAAACCTGGCGTCTGCACACCCCCGCCTACTGAGCCAGCCAAGGTCGTAAAGGTCATACCGCTGGGGGTCATACCAGGATAATCGCGGTTGACAATCATAAACCCATTTGCCTCAGGGATTATTGCCACAATACACTCAAAACAACCGCACGAAGACTGTGGCGAATCCATCAAAGAATACATACTTACCTTTTCGATAGCCTTGTTAGATTTCTGATAAACAAAATCATTTATATTCTTCCACTGCCCTAATTTCTCATCTAGCATCTGTCCTTTTAGAACAGGTTGATTCGGGCCTGTGGGAATAATTTCAAAGGAAGCACGTGTGTCAAGCCACGAAAATGCTCCACATAATCCTAAACGTTCAGGTGTAACTATACATACATGGTTAGGAGCGAAAGATTGACAATTTTTTACTACAATCCCATTCACCAAATAATTATGTGTATCAGCAACGCTAAAATTATATACTTCTTTTTCATTATATTTAATGACTTCTACTTTTTTAACTTTCTCGAATGTAATCTGTGATTGACACCACCTGAGTAAATCTTGAAAAACCGAATCATTTAAACTCACCTGAGAACTTATTTTATTTAAAAATAAATTGAGTTTTTCCTTTGATATGCGATGTTTCTTTATCATCCAGTCATAAATTGTACCTCTATCTATAGTCTGTTTTGATTTAACAATATTGTATTTGCTAATCAAGTGGTCAATTAAATTACCACAATTCCAAGGAACAGTTTCAGTTCGCACCACATGGTATTTATCAGACTTAAATCTAGCCTCCCTAATAAGTCTCTTTTTAAGAGGGTGGTAAGAAGAAATGAGAAAAGAAAACTTATTGAATTCGTAGCGATTACTCGTACATACCTGATAACATCCTGTTGCTTTCATAATTGTGGTAGAAATGCCTATTTTTTTCATTAAAAGGTATATATCCCTTGCTTCATTATAATTTTTTGTAGAAATTCCCAGATTAATCTTTGTTACATGACCATCGCCATCAAACAAACCTCTTAAAAACATCGCTATTAAATTAGGAGCGAACTGAGAAATTTTATCTAATCTATACTTTTCTCCCTTTTTGGCTCTAATTCCTAAATTAACTGCTATACTTCCTACTACTGGACCATATACTCTTACCATTTCTGTCTTTCTATATCTGCTTTCTCTTCTGAGCTTGTTTTTTATCTTGAGCTCTTGCCCAAAAAAATCATATATAATTTGAGAAAATCGTCTGACAATCTCTGGCTCAGAATTGGTAAACACCACCTCCGAGGGAAAATTGCATCTTCTTCTATCATACCGAATAGTTCCATCTGCAGCAACTAATCCTAAAAGATACATAAAATCTCCATCCACAGTCAATTTTCTTAAACTTATATTGCGCATCATACCGCCCACTTCACAAATTTTATGTTTAACCTCTTCCCAATTCACGCCCAAAAATTTAAGTATTAACTTTGTTTCACTTATAGTTAAACCTCGGGAATTGGTAGAGGAATTATGTAAACCGTGGATAAGACGGGTATACCTAAAACCTATTTGTTTTGCTGCTTTTTTAAAACTTTTATACTTAAGTTTTAATTGGTTCTTTAACCATAGAATAAATTTGCGGTCATAAATCTTTGTAGCATCGGATAGAAGCTCTATCAGATAAAGAGAACCATTTGAATTATAAGTTTGATTAATTGATGTTAATGAAGTCTTCCTTGGTACCAGAAGATAATCACTCAGTTTCAATTCTTGCGCCTTTTTCCAATCTAATCCTTCCTTACTATCTACTAGAATACGATGGTTTTTAGTTAAAACAATTGAATTACCATTCGAAAGAATTATTTTAATTAATTCTTGAGGCGCAGGATTAATAAAAATCTCTCCCACAGATTTCGAACATAGATCTGTTCCATTTAAAGAAAGAATATTAATATCTTTAGTATTAACTACTGTCTCAATTAAATTTTCTATTGAAGTGAATGAACCATCAGCAAATACAATATTCTCTCCTTTAGGAACGCACAAAGTGCAACTGTAAAAAGTATCCACACTCTCATCAGTCATGCCGCTAGAACGCTCATCGCGTTCATCAAATACCTTCTTTGCTTGAGGTAATAATTTTTCTACATCGGATAGTTTGGTGTAAATTTTAACTTGCACCTTATCTACAATGGCGCTGTATTCCTGATGCAACATAGCATGTAAAATAATACCGATGTGTTTAAGCCGGAAGCCTTTATTAAAGGCATCCTTACTGATTCTTATCCAATTCATATCACGCTGACCGATATGCATGAGACCCATTGCGTAATTTGTGAAACGGTGAATTTGACGCTCCAGGATCGGCTCAAAATCCTTCTGCATCTTACGGCCATAAACCTCGACAATTATTGCTAAAGGCAGAGATTTTTGGCCATTCTCTAATTTATCTATATCTGAACCAATTAACTCAACCTTGCCGTCTTCTACTTCTTCGGATTTTTTAGTAGTCAGGTATTCAAAGGACGTGCTTGCCTTTCCACCTAATTCCACACACAACTGTTCTCTTCTTACGCGCTCACCCTCAAAGGCAGCGGCATAAGGAACCGGGATGGGAATTTGAGTAACTGTAAGCTTAAGCCCTCTTACCTCGATAGCCCGCGCAACAATCTTTTTATGGTCAAGCTCCTTGATTAGCGCTTCGTAGGTGGTTATTCCTGAAGGTTTAACCTCGGGTATCTGGGTATCAGCAACTATCGGAAAACCCATGTTGATTGCTCCGGCGCCTGTGGCATATTTTAAATCATCGACCTCGCCTAAGACCAGCCCAAAAGCAAATACTCTTTCTTTTGTGTACAGCAAGCATTTTTTTGCTTGACCGGCTTTTAGCCCACCAAAGGTAAGTGCTGCTCGGATTGCCCAATTCAGAGGGTAAATTGCCGAAATAGTATCCCTTCCATAAGGAACAATATAATTGTCCCATCCCATCTGCACGTCTTCCTCGATTAGCTGGTCGATTATAGAGCGCCCGCCAACGTTTGAACCGACAAAAATAAGAATGTTCCTCTGCTGCAATTGACGAATAATTTCAACTGCGGTCTTATTATCCGGCGCCGCTCCCAGGATTGCAGCGGCTCCCGGCATACGACCGTCAACCAGCTGGATTCCCAAAGAGCGTATAATCGTATCGGTAAAGAAACCGTTGCAATCTTTCTGCGGTTCCTGGCCATAAAGATAGCGCAAAGCCATAATTATCTCCTCAGCCAAGAGAGTAGCAATTCCTGCATCGAGCGCATTGCCTAAATAAGGAAGCCACAGATTTTCGGAAGGCTCTCCGGGCAATAAAGACCTGGCGTGCTCTAATACGGGCCTTGCGTCCTTTAAAGTCTTTACCTGAACTCCCAATAAAGCATTCGCCATGGGAAGATAGAAAGCTGTTTCCGGAAACTCTAATTTCTGCGCTTCTTGTTTCTCTTTTACCGCTTTATTTAAAAAATCCTCTGCTTCCTTAACAATTTTTTTTGCTCCGCGAATAACCAGCGTAGCAACAACCTTGGACATGGATACCCCCCCTTCTTCAATGAGGTCTCTGAAAAACTCCCAAAAACTACATCAGAGACCTCTGATTTCAGAGATTATAAAAAGATTACTGTGGGGCCGAAGGGACCGCATTTTTATTCCACGGTTACACTTTTGGCAAGATTGCGAGGCTTATCTACATCATATCCTTTCAAATCTGCTATATAGTAAGCTAAAAGCTGCAAAGGAATAATTGTAATAAGCGGAGAAAATATATCTTCTATCTTAGGGATAAAAATTATCTCTTTTAAGTAATCTTTTATTTGTGCATTTCCTGAAGTGGCAATGGCTATGATTTTACCGCGACGGGCTAATATCTCCTGGACATTGGATATCATTTTATCAAAAATGAAAGAGTCATTGGCTATACATACTACCGCTCGATATTCATCAATAAGGGCGATGGGGCCGTGTTTCATTTCTCCCGCAGGATAACCTTCGGATGGAATATAAGAAATTTCTTTTAGTTTCAAAGCCCCTTCTAAGGCTATAGGAAAATTAATGTTTCTTCCTAAATAGAGAAAAGCTCCAAAATGAAGATGCCTTTTAGCAATCGCTTTTATATTTCTTGCGCTTTCAAGAATATTCTTCTGCTTATGAGGAATCTCCCTAAGGCAAGATATGGCTTTATGTATATAATCTTTACTTAAGGTGCCTCTTAAATCAGCCAAGTACAAACCTAAAAGATACAAAATCATTATCTGGGCGGTGAAGGCTTTCGTAGAAGCCACGCTTATCTCCGGGCCTGCCTGAGTATATATAGTGGAATCTGACTCTCTAGTTAACGACGAACCTAACACATTGCATATAGAAATAATCTTAACTTTATTTTTCTTTGCTTGTCTTACCGCTGCCAGGGTATCTGCTGTTTCGCCTGACTGACTAATAGCAATAACCAATGTCTTTTCTCTTATGATCGGATCTCTATATCTAAACTCACTTCCTAAATCTGCCCATACCGGAATACGCACAAATGATTCTATAATATACTTACCGACCAATCCAGCATGATATGCTGTTCCACAGGCAATAATGATTACATTTTCTATTTTCTTAAGAAGACTGTTTTCTATATTAAGATGCTCGAACCTGATTGCGCCTTTAGCTGTTACATAATGAGAAAAAATCCTTGAAAGAACGTGGGGTTGTTCATAAATTTCTTTCAGCATAAAGTGAGAAAAACCGCTTTTTTGGGCTTCCTCGGTAGTGTAAGAAATAGTATCTACCTTTTTAGGTACAGTCCTTCCTTTTAAATCAGATATCTTAACCGTATCTTTGGTAATCACGGCTGTTTCATCGTCGGAAAGATATATCACTTTCTTAGTATGGTTTAAAATTGCCGAAATATCTGAAACTATAAAATTTTCTTCTCTACCTAAACCAATAGCTAAAGGAGAATCGTGTCTTGCCGCTATTATTTCATCCGGGTGATCACGGCTGATAATCCCTAAGGAATAGGAGCCTTTTATTTTCTTTAAAGCCTTCTTTACGGCCCCTTCTAAATCGCCCCTGTAGAATTTGCTAATCAAATGCGCTACTACCTCGGTATCTGTCTCAGATAAAAACTTATATCCATCTTTTTCTAAATTTTTCTTCAAGTCATTGAAATTTTCTATTATTCCATTATGGACCACAGCAATTCTTCCTAAAGAATCTGCATGGGGATGGGCGTTGATTGTAGAAGGCTTTCCATGAGTAGCCCAACGAGTATGGCCTAATCCTACATTGCCCATTAAAGGTCTCTTTTTAAGAAGGCTTTCTAAATCGCTAATTCTACCTTTACATTTTGTAATGAATAACTTACCTTTATGGATAGTAGCTAAACCCGCAGAATCATAACCCCGATATTCAAGTCTTCCAAGCCCCTCCATAATAATTGGGGCAGCGTTTTTATTACCAATATAACCTATTATGCCACACATAAATCTCTTTTCTTCAATTACCCCTTTTCTAACACTTCTTTCGAAAATCCCTTAGGCAAAGAGGTTGGATATCTACCATCAAAACATGCGGTACAGAAATTTTCTTTAGCGAGGGGCATAGAATTTAACATCCCTTCAAGGCTTAAATATTCTAAACTATCCACACCAATAAAATCGCGGATCCAGGCAATATCGTGTCTTGAAGCAACAAGTTCTTTTTTAGTAGGAAAATCTATGCCATAAAAACAAGGAAACTTAAGCGGTGGACAACTAACCCGCATATGCACCTCTTTTGCTCCTGCAAGACGCAGGGTTCTTATGCGTATTCTACTGGTTGTACCACGCACAATGGAATCTTCAATAACGATCACGCGCTTACCATCTAAAGCTTGCCTTAGTGGGTTAAGTTTTACTTTCACGCGAAAATCTCGCAAGCCCTGGCTGGGTTGAATAAAAGTCCTGCCAATGTAGTGATTACGAATCATTCCAAACTCAAAAGGAATCTCTGAGGCTCCAGCAAACCCTAAAGCCGCATAAGTGCCTGAATCAGGAATAGGCATTACAATATCTGCATCAACTGGAAATTCACCTGCCAACTGTGCCCCTAGTCTTTTGCGTGTCAGATATACATTATGTTCAAAAATATTACTGTCAGGTCTGGCAAAATAGATGTATTCAAAAATACAAAAGGCATGACGTGTTTCTTTAAAAGGTTTGAGGGATTCGAGCCTGTCTTTTTTTATAAATATAATTTCTCCGGGTTGAATGTCTCTTATATATTGAGCACCAATTAAATCCAAGGCGCAAGTTTCGCTGGCTAACACATATGCCCCATCTAATTTACCTAAGCACAGCGGACGAAAGCCTTGAGCATCCCTTGCTCCAATCAGAATATCATTGAGCATGAGCACCAAAGAATATGCCCCTTCTAGTTTAGAAAGTGACCAAATCATTGCGTCTTTAAAATCCTTATTTTGACTATGGGCCAACAGATGAGCAATAATTTCTGAATCCATGCTCGTCTGAAAGAGAGCGCCTTTATTCTCTAATTCCCGATGAAGACTTAGCGTATTGGTAAGGTTTCCATTATGCGCAATAGCGACATCGCCAACTTTTGATTTTACATAAAAAGGTTGGGTATTTTTGATATTGCTGCTTCCGGTGGTAGAATAACGCACATGTCCTACTGCTAATTCACCACGCAGACTGCGGATAATTTTCTCATCAAAAACATTGCTCACTAAACCCAAGGCTTTGTGTATTTGCACCTTCTTACCATTGCGAGTAATTATTCCGCTTGATTCTTCACCCCGATGCTGGAGTGCATAAAGGCCTAAACAGGCCAGATGCGCTGCGTCTTTATGTGGATATATCCCGAATATTCCGCACATTGAGCACCTTAAGTTTTGGTCTAGCGAAATCCCGACGAATGCATCAAAATTATCGAAGAGAATTTTGATGCGGCTTATGAGCCGGGATAGTTATATTACCCCTCAATTTTTTTCTTTAACGACCCGCTCCACTCTTCATATAAATCTTCTAAAGACAAATAAATTAACTCTTCTTCTGCCTTTAAAATTCTGAAAACCCTACCGCCGGTTTTACCAATAACACGAAATGGAGCTTTAAATTCTAGAGCAATTTTTCTAATTTTTTCCACACAATCACTACTACAGGAAAGAATAATCCTTGATTGGGATTCACCAAAAAGTAAAGCATCTAGTCTCATATCATAATTTAAATTATCAATGATAGCGCCTATCATATTATCTTTATTTGAAATGCAGCTTTCAGCCAAGGCTACTGCCAATCCTCCTTCAGAACAATCATGGGCGGAATTTACTAAACCTTTTTCTATCACTTGGAGGGCTGCCTTCTGAACAGCTTGCTCTAATCTTAGATCTAATTGCGGAGCGTTGCCTCGCGTTAAATTATGAATCTCTTGCAAATACTCGCTTGCGCCCAATTCTTCTCTAGAATAACCTAAAAGAATTACAACATCGCCCTTTTGCTTGAAATTTTGCAAACAGGTTTTGTTTATATCGTTAATAATACCTATCATACCTATCGTGGGAGTAGGGTTAATAGCGGACTTTGGGCTTTCATTGTAGAAAGAGACGTTTCCGCTGACTACGGCTATATTAAATGACCTACAAGCATCCGCTAATCCTTGCACGCAATTTTTAAACTGCCAGAAACTTTCCGGCTTCTCTGGATTTCCAAAATTAAGGCAATCTGTAACTGCTGCTGGATGGGCTCCTGAGCAGACAAGGTTTCTAGCTGCCTCTGCTACTGCAATCTGAGCACCCCTATAAGGATTAAGAAAGCAGTAACGGCTATTACAATCGGTAGTAGCAGCTATTGCTTTATTTGTCCCTTTTAACCTAAGTACCGCTGCATCCGAACCAGGTAATACTACGGTATTGGTCTGAACCATATGGTCATACTGTTCGTAACCCCAAGCCTTATTGGTAATAGATGGCGCGGCCAAAAGTTTGCGCAAAACCTTATTATAATCCTTTGGCTTAAGGATATTGCTAAGCGTAAGTTTATTTAATTCTCTTAAATACCTTGGCTTCCTATAAGGCATATCATATACTGGCGCCTGGGTTAAAGAATGCGCCTTTATCTGGGCTACTATCTTGCCATTATCTCTAATAGTTACTCCTCCATCGTTAGTAACTTCACCGATAATAGATGCATTAAGGCCCCATTTTAAAAATATTTTCTTTATTTGCTCCACTTTTGCCTTCTTTACACAAATAAGCATCCTTTCCTGAGACTCCGACATCATCAATTCCCAAGGTTGCATATTCTCTTCGCGTCTGGGTACTGCTTGTAATTCTATGTCCATACCTGAATTTCCCGCTGAGGCCATTTCACTCGTGCAGCAAGTAAGTCCTGCTGCTCCCATATCCTTAATCCCCACAACATATCCTGTATTGATCGCCTCTAAGGTTGCCTCGATCAAACACTTCTCTGTAAAGGGATCTCCTATCTGAACCGTCGGCCTCTTTTCTTCTCCTGCTTTAAATTCATGCGACGCAAGGATGCTGCACCCACCGATTCCGTCTCGTCCTGTGCTTGAGCCGACATACATTATAGAATTGCCTACTCCAAACGCCTTTGCTCTTATCAACTCACTCCTCTTTGCTATACCTATGCACATTACATTAACCAAACAATTTCCCGTGTAACTCTTATCAAAGTAAATTTCACCGCCAACAGTAGGTACTCCCACACAATTTCCATAATCTGCAATTCCTTTGACAACCCCTTTAAGTAAATATTTTGATTTCCCAATATTTAAGGGCCCAAATCTTAAGGAATCCAAGAGAGCAATAGGTCTAGCACCAGTAGTGAATATATCTCGGATAATTCCACCTATCCCGGTTTTACTACCCTCATATGGCTCAACCTGCGAGGGATGGTTATGGCTCTCCATTTTAAAAATTATGGCTAACCCCGTTAGAGACTTTGTTTTACTATTCAGAGGCTTTGTTGTCTCTAACGGGGCTAACCCATCAATAATAATCCCCCCGGAGTCTTCTCCTATCAGCGTCTTGTATTTGCCTGTCTTGGGTAAAAGTCTAAGCCATTTTCGCGAACGTGGATAACCACAATGCTCAGACCATTCCACTGAAAACATGGCTAATTCTGTATTCGAGGGCTGGCGCTTTAGAATCTTGGTGATGTTCTGATACTCTTGGTCGCTTAAACCAAGCGAACGATACACTTCGGGTTTTATCTTCTCTTTTAAATCTTTAGCCATTTGACTATTGATTTAAATACAGGATAACCGTCTTGGGAGCCAAGTTCTCTTTCGGAACTGCGCTCCGGATGCGGCATCATACCTAAAACATTTCCTTTTTTATTCATTATACCTGCTATATTATCTAATGCACCATTGGGATTAAACTGTTCACTAACTTCTCCTCTAGCAGAACAATAACGGAATACTATCTGATTATTATTTCTTAGTTCCTTAAATCCAGCCGCATCGATATAATAATTGCCTTCGTTGTGTGCGATAGGTATCTTTAAAATCTGGCCTGCATTATACGACTTGGTAAACCTTGTCTGATTATTCTCTGTCTTTATATAAACATACCGACAAATAAAATGAAGATTCTTATTCCTTAACATAGCACCAGGCAGGAGTCCTGCCTCAAGGAGGATTTGAAAACCATTACAGATTCCTATTACAGTACCACCCTTTTTGGCAAAGTCAGCGATAGGCTTCATTACGGGAGAGAATCTGGCTATCGCACCTGTCCGCAGATAATCTCCGTAGCTAAATCCTCCTGGCAAAATAACACAGTCAAGGCCATCAAGGTCGGTATCCTTATGCCAAATATACTTAACAGACTCTTTTAAAACATCCTTGATTACATAAAAACAATCCTGGTCGCAATTAGAACCCGGAAAAACTACGACTCCAAATTTCACCCCGCACCTTCTTTTTA
>DCOU01000095.1:0-3899 GCA_002322525.1 Candidatus Omnitrophica bacterium UBA1562
GCTGTCGGGGTTAATTCGCACTTATAACTTACTCACACTAACGTGTTCGTAAGTTATGTGCTCATTAAAATGCAGAAGATACGCATAAAACTTAAAGCTTACGATCATCGGCTCTTAGATCAGGCGGTAGAAGAAATTGTGGAGACCGTAAGAAGAACGGGTGCAAAAATTTCCGGGCCTGTGCCGCTGCCTACAAAAAGGGAGATTTATACAGTATTGCGCTCTCCGGTAATCGATAAGAAATCACGCGAACAATTTGAGTTAGCTACACACAAGCGCCTTATCGATATATTCGAACCTACCTCTAAGACGATTGACTCGTTAAGGAAATTAAATCTGCCTGCAGGGGTAGATGTGGAGATAAAGTAATTCAGTAACTAGTAATGCCAGTAGGGACTGTCCCCGTAGAGAGCTACGAAAGAAACCAACGGGACTGTCCCACGACAAGTTAAGCATTGTTTGCAAGATGTGCAAAAAAGCATAGATTGAGAGATAAGCGAATGACGGGAATATTAGGAAAAAAAATAGGCATGACGCAGGTCTTTAGCGAAGACAATAAGATGGTACCCGTTACAGCTATTGAGGCAGGGCCGTGTCCTATATTAGCCGTAAAAGATAAATCTATTCAATTGGGTTTTGGCCCCGTTGCCGGAAAACGTCTCAAGAAGCCAGTTGCGCAATATTTTGCTAAACTAAATATCGCCCCTCAGAAAATAATCAAAGAGGTTTTAAAAGAACCCGGCAAAGAATATAAGGTTGGCGAGGAAGTGAAGGTAGACTTATTTAAAACAGGCGATTTTGTAGATATAACAGGCACTTCCAAAGGTTTAGGTTTTCAGGGCGGAATGAAACGCTGGGGTTGGCACGGTGGGCCCAAGACACGCGGTTCGACGTCGCATCGTCGCATCGGTTCTTTGGGTTCAAGCACCTCCCCGGGGAGGGTTTGGAAAGGACATCATCTGCCAGGCCACATGGGAGCGTGCAGGGTAACAGTTCAAAATCTGGAAGTAGTAAAAGTAGATGCACAAAACAATCTGTTACTGGTAAAGGGCGCTGTGCCGGGATATAAAAACAGTTATCTGATAATAAAGAAAGCAAAAAAGAAAACTTAGTTCTCATGTTCTATAGTTCGTTAGTTCTTATGCTCACAGATATAATAATGGACTTACGAACTTGCGAACTCACGAACTTACGAACGAGATGGAAGCAATAACCTTACCTATATATAATACAGAAGGCAAAGAAATAGATTCCATTAAACTTGACCAGGGTATTTTTGACGGTAGAGTCAATGCTGATGCTATATACCAGGCAGTGCTTGCTTATAGGGCAGGCCAGAGAAAAGGACTGGCATCAACAAAGACTATGGGAGAGGTTTCGGGAGGCGGCCGTAAACCCTGGAAGCAAAAAGGAACTGGCCGCGCCAGGGTTGGTTCTATACGTTCACCTTTATGGCGGCACGGTGGCGTTATATTTGGGCCTCATCCCAGAGATTTTTCTTATACGATACCCATAAAAATAAAAAAGTTGGCATTAAAATCCAGCCTAAACGCTAAAATAAACGAAAATAACTTTATCGTACTGGATAGCTTTAAGATAGAGAAGCCAAAAACTAAGGAAGCTGTTAAAATATTTTCTAATTTTAAAATAAATCAGCTTAAAGGCCAAAAGGACTCTAAAACGAGAACCGCAAAGACACTGTTATTATTAGATAAATTAGATAAAAATTTAAAATTGGCTTTACGTAATATAGATTTTTTAACTATCAATCGAGCACAGGATACTCACGCATACGAGGTTTTGGCGGCAAATAAATTAATTGTTACCAGAGACGGTTTGCGTGAATTAATTAATAGGTTGAACCCCGTTAGAAATACCAAATTTTCTAATGGGGCAAACAAAATTTCTAACGGGGTGAAAAAATGACTTCTTTTTCTCAAGATATAATCAAAGCATTGCTGAGAACGGAAAAATCTACTCTTCTTGAGCCAAAGGCTAAGTATCTTTTCCTGGTAGATAAAGCAGCCAATAAAATTCAAATTAAACGTGCAGTAGAAGAGATATATAAGGTAAAAGTTAAGGCAGTAAATACGCTTATCTCTTGCGGAAAATTAAAAAAAGTAAGGTATCAACTCGGAAGGACACCGGACTTTAAGAAAGCAGCGGTTACCTTAAAAGAAGGACAGAAAATACAAGTTACATAATATATAATGTGTCAAAGTGTCAGTGTGTCAAAGTGTCAAAGAAAACAAATTTAACCTTGATACTCTGATACTTTGATACCCCAAATAAAATGGGCATTAAAAAATTCAAACCTACAACACCTTCAAGGCGCTGGATGAGTGGGAACGATTTTTCAGAGATCACTAAAAATAAACCAGAAAAGTCACTAACCCTTCCGCTTAAGAGAACCGGCGGCAGGAACGTTTATGGCCGTATAACTATAAGGCACAGGGGCGGCGGACATAAAAGGTTGTTGCGTATTATCGATTTTAAGAGGGATTTATTTGATGCACCCGCAAAAGTAATTGCAATTGAATATGACCCGAACCGGACAGCAAGGCTTGCTTTGGTAGAGTACCCTAACAAAGAAAAAAGGTATATCATCTGTCCTGAAGGGTTAAAGGTAGGTAGTGAAATTATTTCCTCTAATGAGAAGAATGCAGAGATAAAAATAGGTAATACGCTTCTTTTGAGATATATCCCGTCCGGAACAATGATTCATAACATTGAATTAATGAAAGGTATGGGTGGCCAGATTGTAAGGAGCGCGGGTGCATCTGCACAGATTACGGCAAAAGAAGATACATCCGCCCATATAAGACTTCCTTCCGGAGAGATAAGGCGTGTAAGCCTGGATTGCCACGCTACCATAGGCCAGGTTAGTAATATAGAGCATGAGGCAATTACCTGGGGTAAGGCAGGAAGAATGCGCTGGCGAGGGATAAGGCCAACTGTCAGGGGGGCGGCGATGAATCCTGTAGATCATCCGCACGGCGGTGGTGAAGGAAAATCCGGACAGGGCAATCCTCATCCTGTAAGCCCTTGGGGTCAACCCACTAAAGGTTATAAAACAAGGAAAAAAACCAAATATTCTGATAAATTCATAATAAAGAGACGTAAGTAATAATTTAGTGACCAGCGACCAGCGACCAGTGGAAAATATTTTACTGGTTACTGGTAACTGGTTACTCCCGACCGAAGGGAGGGAAGGTGCCACGTTCACTGAAAAAGGGTCCTTTTGTAGATGAAAAATTATTAGAGAAAGTGGAAAGATTGAGGCGTTCAGGCGTGCATCAGGCGATAAAAACCTGGTCCAGGCGTTCCACTATCATACCGGATTTTGTGGGATTAACTTTCGCGGTACATGACGGTAGGAAACATATACCGGTTTTTATAACTGAGAATATGGTTGGCCATAAACTAGGAGAATTTGCACCTACGCGTATATTCAGAAAACACGGCGGAGTGAAAGCCAAAAAGGCTGCAGAAAAGACATAACACATGATAGCAAAAGCAGAGGCAAAATTTATCAGGATTTCACCGGTAAAAGTAAGGCAGGTAATAGATTTAATCCGTCATAAGGATGTTTTGCAAGCTACGGCAGTGCTTAATAATTTGAACAAGGGGCCTTGCGCATATTTAAAAAAGATATTAAAACAGGTTACTGCTAACGCAAAAGTAAAAGGTTTTAATCCCCAGCAGCTTTATATATCGAAGTTAGTTTGTAATGAAGGACCGAGTTGGAAGAGGTTTAAGGCAGCGGCATTTGGAAGAGCAATGCCTATTAAAAAAAGGACCTCGCATATTAGTATTGAGTTAGATATTAAAAATGCATAATAGACTGTCATATTGTTATACTGTTATACTGCTAAATTGTTTTATCAGAAAAACAATAT
>DCOU01000095.1:4008-5488 GCA_002322525.1 Candidatus Omnitrophica bacterium UBA1562
GCAATATAGCAATAGAAGACAAAATGGGACACAAGGTTAATCCGTTTATGCAAAGAATAGGTATCATCAGAACTTGGCATAGCAGGTGGTTTGCCAAACCGAAAGATTATGCAAAATTTATTGAAGAGGATTACAGGATTAGAAAGTTTATTAAAACAGGATTTAAGCAAGCAGCTATTTCAAAGATTATAATAGAAAGATTGGCGGAACGGATTAAAATCCGTATATTTACTGCAAGGCCCGGAATAATAATCGGCCGTCACGGCGCTGATATTGAACGCCTAAGGGAAGATTTAAATAATATGCTCAAAAAAGAATTATCCATTGATATAGAAGAGGTAAAAAAACCAGCATTAGATGCTCAATTGGTAGCGGAGAATGTAGCATTACAATTGGAAAAGAGAATAGCATTCCGTCGGGCGGTAAAGCGCGCAATCGAACAAACAATGAACTCAGGAGCAGAAGGCATAAAGATAACCTGCGCAGGCAGGCTCGGGGGTGCCGAGATGTCGCGGACAGAGACATATAAACAAGGAAAAATTCCGCTGTCAACGCTACGCGCAGATATAGATTATGGTTTCGCAGAAAGCCTCACCACATACGGTTTAATTGGAGTTAAAGCCTGGATTTATAAAGGTGATATCCTTATCAAGAAGGTTAGCGAAGAAGTTGAGACTGAAAATATAGAAACTGACGCACAAAAACCAGCGTAATATCAAGCGAGGATAAAAATGCTTTTGATGCCAAAGAGAGTCAAATATCGCAAGTTACAACGTGGAACCAAACGGGGAGTGGCTACTACCGGATGCGATTTGGCTTTCGGCGAATTTGGGTTAAAGTCTCTGGAGAATGGCTGGCTTAAGAATACTCAAATAGAAGCGGTCCGTGTAATTCTTGCCCGTCAGCTGCACAGAGGCGGAAAGCTCTGGATCAGGGTTTTCCCAGATAAATCTATAACTAAAAAACCGGCAGAAGTACGTATGGGTAAAGGCAAAGGGGATCTCGATCACTGGGTTGCGGTCATAAAAAGAGGCCGTATTTTATTTGAATTAGGAGGTGTGCCGGAAGAATTTGCGCGCAGGTGTTTCAGGTTAGCCGCATATAAATTACCTGTTAAAACAAAATTTATAACACGCACGCCCCGTTAGAAATAGGAACTTATTGGATTTGGTAATTTCTAACGGGGCACGCATAGATAAAATGAAGACTAAAGAATTACGCAATCTCACCAAGGAAGAATTATTACAAAAAGAAAAAACCCTTAAGGAAGAATTATTCAAGCTTAATATGCAACGTTACGGCGGCAGGGTGGATAAACCGCATATGTTTTCTTTAATCAAGGGGGATATTGCTAGAATTGAGACTATTTTGAACGAGAAGAAATAAGTTAGTGTGTAAGTTTGTTAGTGTGTAAGTTTGTAAGTGGAAACTTAAAAACTTTACACTTATACACTTTGCACTCCCGAGCAACGAAGGAGCG
>DCOU01000136.1:0-7529 GCA_002322525.1 Candidatus Omnitrophica bacterium UBA1562
CGCATAACTTACGGAAGTCCGCCGTAGGCGGACGACGTAAGTTATTTGCGCAAATTTATCCCGAAGCCTGCGCAGTCAATTTCGCAAGAAATTGACAAGCGCTTAGGCGAGGGAATACATGTTAATCCTATGCCACTCCACCTGCTAAAAATCGATAGAGTTATTTGAGGGACCGGGGGGTTTTCTATGTCTTAGGACCCCTCATTCTGAGCGAAGCGAAGAATCTCTGGTGAGATCCTTCGTCGCTCCGCTCCTTCAGGATGAGCAGTCGCACAGACGAAAAAACTCCCCGACTGCTCAGTTATTTCTTGGTCTCAATGAGCGCTTCTTCCTGCCAGATAATCGCACCGGTCGGACAAGCCTTAACGCATGCCGGCTCATCCTCGTCCTTACATTTATCGCAGCGTATAGGAATTTTTGCTTTTAAATTGGGCCTGATGGCGCCGTAAGGACAAACCATCACGCACATCCAGCAACCCACGCAGCGAGTTTCATCGTGCAAAACCATTTCACTCTTTTTATCGTAAGAGAGCGCCCCTCCCATACAGGCATCTACACAGGGATGCTCTTGGCAATGGCGGCAGGAAACGGGAAAATTTTTATCCCCTGATCTATAGACCTTCTTCCGCGGTAAAGATAAAACCTCTTCCCTAAGAACGCTGAATAAATCCTTGCTCTGTGAGTGCGCCACTGCGCAGGCAATCTCACAGGTTTTACAACCCAAACATTTATTAACATCGTAATATAATTTCTTCATAGTTAAAAAGTAGCTGCTGGCTACTTTACTGATACATTACCGGATTAAGCTTTAAAGCCTTCCTTTTCTTGTCAATATGCTCAATCATTAAATGTGCTGCCTTTATCGGGTCAACCTCAAAGGCAAATTTTCCTCCGACTATATCCTCAAGTTCTTTGGTGATAAAATCGGTGACCTTCTGACTACCAAAAACCGGCTGGGGGGTCCCAAAAACTGTAAAGACCCCGCTGGCAACGAAATAGAATCCGATGGAAACTGCCTTCTCGCTCATCCATTCAGGCGCGGCACCAGCAACCGGCAGGTCGCTCAAACGCTCTCCCAGTCCGCTCTGCTCAATGATCTCGGAGCAAGCAATCAAGATTCTTGAATTGTCCACACAGCTTCCCACGTGCAGAACCGGAGGGATACCCACTGCCTCGCATATCTCCTGCAATCCCTTGCCGGCAAATTCAAATGCCGACTCCGGCTTAAGCAATCCCATCTTTGCGTTAGCTATAGCAGCACAGCCAGTTACGACCACCAGCACATCGTTTTTAACCAATTCTTTAACCATTGCCGTATGGCCAAAGTCATGAGGTACGTTGGGATTATTGCAACCGACAACCCCGGCGATTCCCCGCAGTCTTCCGGAAATTATGCCGTCGTTTACCGGTCGCCAGGTTGAACGATATTGGCCTCCGATAATATAAGGTATATCCTCGGCAGTAAATCCGGCAATTAAATCCATTGTCTCTTGAGGTATAACCACCCTGGCCTTATTTCTATTTTTAAAATTATCCACTGCCCTTTTAAGGATGGTTTTGGAAATCTCTAATGCTTTTTCTGGATGAAATTCAATGTGTGTAACACCAGGAAACTTTGCCTTAGGGCTGGTGGTAATTAACTCAGTATGGAAACAATTAGAAACATCAGCTAAAGCAGGCATAATGCACTGCACATCAACCATCATCAGCTCAACTGCTCCGGTAAGAATGGCTAATTCCTGCTGAAGGAAATTTCCAGCTACGTGGATGCCGTGGCGCATTAGTATCTCGTTGGCTGTGCAGCACATTCCCACAATATTAATACCTTTTGCACCCTTATCTTTTGCCAGCTTGATTAGTTCAGAATCATGACTTGCCTGAACAACCATTTCTGAGAGAGTTGGCTCGTGGCCATGAACTACAACATTTACATAATCCTCTTTTAAAACGCCCAAATTAACTTTAGACCTAATCGGAGTGGGCGAACCGAGAAGGACATCGCTTAATTCGGTTGCAATCATTGAGCCGCCCCAGCCATCTGACAAAGCAGTACGCAAACCGTGCATAATAATATTCTTGTATTCGTTATCCACTCCCATATTTGTGCGGTGAAGACACTCCACAATCTCACGGTCAACTCCTCGGGGCACAATTCCTAACTTCCTCCAGGACTCCTGGGTCTTTTTAGGAGCGCGGGAAATAAATCGAAGCTCATCCTCCTGCTGCCCAAATTCAGAAAGAGCCTTTAATGCCACCTCATGCGCTATCTCTGAATCCTGCCTGCCTTCTGTCTTAATTCCATAATAAGAAGCAATTTTTCTTAACTTAACCGGATTGCTTACTCTATAATCGCGAGCCTTGCCTTCTGATGCCAAAAGCAGGGCTTCGGCAATATCCCTTCCATGGTCAGAATGAGCAGCTGCTCCAGCGGCAATCATTCTTAAGAGGTTCCTGGCAACAATAGTATCTGCACTCGCTCCGCAGACTCCTTTCTGGGCGCCTTCTCCAAACGGGTCAATCCTGCAAGGACCCATATTGCAATTCCGGCAGCATATTCCAAGCTGACCAAATCCGCATTGGGGCTGCATAATATCGTAACGGTCCCAAACAATCTGGATATTATCAATCTTTGCTCTCTCAATCATCTTCTGACTGGCTGTATCTACTGATTTTACCCTTGTATTACTCATTTTAAACCTCCATATTAGGGACAATTCTCTATAATCCTATGTTGCACAAATAGTTGGAGAGAAGCGCCCCCCCAATTCGGCGGCGTCTAAAAGCAGGGGAACCTCCTTGTTCCACCCTATCGGCATGATGTGAACGCCCTGGCACATAGGCTTTAATTGCTTAATTAGTCCTGCGGCTATTTCGATAGATTTCTTTTGCCTATCTTCTTTGGAAACAGATTCCATCTCATCGATTAAATCCTGCGGGACAGTTACGCCAGCAACATTTTTATTCATATATCTGGCCATGCCCGCGGACTTTAATAAGACAATACCCGCTAATATTGTTGTTTTTAAATGCTTAATTTTAGATAAAAAATTCTCGAAAACCTTAATATCATATACTGCCTGGGTCTGAAAAAATTCCGCACCTGCTTCAATCTTCTTCTCCATCTTCATTATCTGCGGCTCTATGGGGTCTGCGCCGGGATTAACTACTGCGCCCACGCAGAATTTAGGTAGTGCGCCTTCTAATTTATTGCCATTCATATCAAAACCTTCTTGCAATTTACATACAACTTGCAAAAGTTGCACAGAATCTAAATCAAACACAGGTTTTGCTTCCGGATGGTCTCCTAAAGTAGTATAGTCTCCAGTTAAAATAAGTAAATTTTCTATCCCCAAGGCTGCTGCGGACAAAATATCGGACTGTAAAGCCAGGCGATTTCTATCGCGGCAGGTAACCTGAAATATCGGCTCAAAACCTTTTTGTTTTAATAAACTACAAACTGCCAAAGAACCCAAACGCATTACCGAACTCTGTAAATCCGTAACATTTATTCCATCAACTCTACCGCGTATGAGTTCAGCGTCTTCTAAGATTATTTTGGTCTCAATGCCTTTTGGCGGCCCAATCTCCGAAGTCACCAAAAACTTCCCTGCCTGTATTTTTTCTTTAAAGGTCATCTTTACCCCATTCCACCTACACGGTGGAATTTCAGCGTTTATACAAACTTATAGAGAATTTTATTTAATTATGATGATTTTCTCAACATATTTAATATCTACATTCCTGCTAAATGAATCATTCGGATTTATAGTGAATGCATATTCAAACCTTATTTTGTATTTTCCCGGCAATACTTGACCAAACACTGCACAAGACCGAGCAGGACCCGTAAAAATATCTAAAAGAGCTTTGTATCAGGGTCAGTCCCCTTCGGGGACAGGCCCTTTTGTTATTCTTGTTGTAACTTCGCTGCTTCGACAACGTTACGCATGAGCATGGTTACTGTTAAAGGGCCAACGCCGCCGGGAACCGGAGTAATGTATGCTGCGCGTTTTTCTGCGGTTTCAAATTCTACATCGCCGACAATCTTATCACCTATGCGATTTATCCCTACATCAACAACAATTGCGCCTTCTTTAATCCATTCCCCTTTAATTAGCCCGGCTTTACCCACTGCCACAACCAAAACCTCAGCTTTCCTTACATGCTCCTCTAACTTTCCTGCTTGTGATGTGCCAATGTGGCAGATTGTAACGGTGGCAAATTTATCTAATAATAAAAGTGCCAAAGGCTTACCCACAATTTCGCTGTGGCCTACCACGACTACTTCTTTACCATAAAGATTTACACCTGTAGAGTTCAGTAATTCCATAACTGCAGCAGGTGTGCAAGGTAGAATATTAGCTTTACCAAATACTATCTTACCTATATTAGCAGGATGCATTCCTTCTGCGTCTTTATCTGGAGAAATAAATTGGCTTATCTTCTTATAATCTACTTGAGTAGGGAGCGGCATTTGGATAATTATGCCATTTACAGATTTATCAGAATTTAATTTTTGAATAAATTCAATAAGCGATGGCTCAGTAGTATCCTGACTTAATTTATGAAATTGATAGTCTATGCCTAATGTTTCTGCAGTTTTCTTCTGTGATTTTACATAGGCTTGGGCACCGGCGTTATCGCCTACCTGAATACTGGCTAAAACAGGTTTTTTCTTTAAAGAGCTAACCTCACTCTTGATTTCCTCTTTTAAATTTTGCGCCAACGGCTTACCCTCTAATAATTTTGCCAACCTTCTCCTCCGTCTCATGCCTTATTCTTTTGATTACTTTTTCTTTCTGCGCTAATTCTTTTTCTATAACTTTGGTTAATTTTTTGTCACCGAGTGATCTTAGATTTATTTCTACGTTAAAATATGCTGATAAGAAAGCGGCTTCTAATAAAATTGCTGCCACTCCGACATCACTGATAAGATTAACATTACCCCTGGTTATAAGCGGGGGACATAATTTTATGCCTTCAAAGCATAACCGGCAGACCATAAAAGGAATATCCAGTGCATCCCTTATATTTTTACTTTCATAAGCGACAACATCCGAATCCACTAAACGTAAAAACTCTTGCCTTAATTTCTCAGATTTTTCTAAAATGGTTTTTAATTCTTCTTCGAAGCCGGCGTATTTAGGTTTTCCTATAGTAAAATTAACTACCATGCTGATTAAAGAAACGCCTAAGCCAGCGGTTAAAGCAGCAGCTGAGCCTCCGCCCGGTGCGGGAAGCTTTGCCGCTAAATCATCTAAATATTTTTTTAGAGTCTCATCTTTATAGCTCATGACAACCCTATAATATTACCTTTCTCGTCAATGTCAATATTTTCACCCACCGGATGGCTTGGTAGCCCAGGCATAGTCTGCATTTTACCACATAAAGGATATAAAAATCCTGCGCCAATTGAGGCGCGGATATCTCTTACGGGTAAGATAAAATCTTTTGGCCTTCCCTTAAGATTCGGGTCGTGTGATAAAGAAAGGTGGGTCTTGGCCATGCATATAGGCAGTTTATCCCAGCGGCGTTCAGTAAATAGTTTAATTTTAGATTCAGCCAAATCCGCGTATTCGACATCCTTGGCCCCATAAATCGAGGTCGCAATAATTTTAATCTTTTCCTTTATGGGTAAATCCAGCGGATAAAGGAAATTAAATTTCTTAGACCCTTCCTTTAAAGGTTTAGGAAGGTCTATCCTTTCTGGATTAGGCCCTTCCTTTAAAGGTGTAGGAAGGCCTACCCCTGTGGGGTTAGGTAAATTTGTTGCTTTAATTATGCTTTTAGCTAAATCTATCCCACCTCTTGAGCCCTCTTGCCAGACTTCACTTACACAACAATCATACGCGCCGAATTCTTTGGCTTTCTTTTTCACAAATTCTATTTCTTTATCAGTATCGCAAGAAAATCTATTTATTGCTACTACCACAGGGATACCGAAAACCAGAATATTCTCTATCTGTTTCTCTAAATTACAAATCCCTTGCTCTATAGCTTTTATATCTTCTCTTTCAAGGCAGGTATCTAACGGTATGCCTGCCACAATCTTAAATCTTCCGCTATGGGCTTTTAAAGCCCTTATAGACAAGACCATCACAGCTGCATCCGGTATGAGCCCGCTTGCGCGGCATTTAATATCAAAAAATTTCTCTGCGCCGCAGTCAGCGCCAAAACCTGCCTCAGTAACCACGTAGTCGGAAAAAGCTAAAGCAATTCTATCCGCTAATATCGAACTATTTCCGTGCGCAATATTAGCAAAAGGCCCTGCGTGCACAAAACAAGGCGTATTCTCGATTGTCTGAATGAGATTTGGTTTTACGGCGTTTTTCAGAAGAACTGCCATACTACCCGCGACCTTTAAATCTTGCGTGGTTACGGGTTTACCATCAAAAGTATCTGCTAAAACTATTCTGCCGATGCGCTGCCGCAGATCCTGCAAGCCATTACTTAAAGCTAATATTGCCATTATTTCTGAAGCAACCGTAATATCAAAGCCGGTGTCCCGGGGGATTCCGTCTTGTTTTGTGCCTAAGCCAATCCTTATGTTTCTTAAAAACCTATCGCTTACATCTACTACCCGGCGCCAGTATATCTTATCAGGGTTGATATTTAGTATATTACCTTTAAATACTGAATTATCTAAGAATGCCGCTGCCAGATTATGGGCGAGGCCAACTGCATGCACATCACCGGTAAAATTAAGATTAAAATCCTCCATAGGTAACACTTGGGAATATCCGCCTCCTGCAGCACCGCCTTTTATGCCAAACACAGGCCCTAAGGAAGGCTGCCTGATACAGGCCGAAGTAAGTTTTCCTAATCTATTTAAGCTCATCGAAAGCCCTATGGTGGTTACGGTCTTTCCTTCGCCTAAAGGAGTAGGGGTAATAGCAGTAACTAAAATATACTTACCTTTTTTTGCATCCTTAATCTTATCCAGAATACTTAAATCTATCTTTGCAATATAGTGGCTATAAGGGATAAGATAAACTTTGTCTATTTTTAGTCTCTTGGCTATTTTTTCTATAGGTTCTTTTTCAGCCTTGCGCACAATCTCAATATCAGACAGCATAAATTCTCCTAATAAAGGAAGTGATTATTTAGTTCAAAGGCATTTTTAATCAAGTCTAATTGGGGCTTGGCTTTTGAATACATTATAGAAACAACATCAAACCTTGCTTTTTTATCTAAAAGGTTTTTTTCTTTAAGAAATGCAAGCGCTGCTTTAGAAATCTGTCTTTGTTTGGACTCGGAAATTGCCTCAACAGGTGAGCCGAACCTGTTGGATTGACGCGTCTTTACTTCTATAAAACAGATTGTCCCTTTGTCAGAAGCAATAATATCTATTTCGCCTAACTTTGTTTTATAATTTCTTAATAGGATTTTGTACCCGTTGTCTTTTAATAAACCAACTGCTGCTTCTTCTCCCTTTTTACCTAAATATAAATCTTGTTTAGACACTGCAAACTCCGTTAGAAAGACGCCTCCCATTAGAAGAATCCTTTAGGCTGTCACGAAACTCGTGC
>DCOU01000136.1:7707-14060 GCA_002322525.1 Candidatus Omnitrophica bacterium UBA1562
GGGCGGCACTTTTGTGACGCCCTAGAAGAATCCTTTCTAAGGGGGCGAAAGCTGGTTCTGTGAATTAATGACGGCCCAAATTTCTTTAACGCCATCCGGTGTTCTTTTGTGGGATAGCCTTTATGTCTTAAAAACCCGTATTGCGGATATATCTTATCGTATAAAGACATAATCCTGTCTCTGATTACCTTTGCCAAAATGGAAGCGCAGGCAATACTTTTAGATTTGGAGTCGCCTTTTATAATATTGGTAAAAGGTAAACCGATATCCAGTTTTATATTCCCGTCCACAATGATATGGATATGCCTCCTGTGTTTGGGTTCCAATTTATCAATGAGCCCCGCTATTGCCTGCTCCATTGCCATACGCGTTGCAACTTGGATATTTAGGCGGTCAATTACACTTTCATTTATTATGCCGATGCCGAATACGGACTTATTAATAATCTCTCCAAAAGCATGTTCTCTCTGGGAAGAAGACAATTTCTTAGAATCATCTATACGATTTTTAAAGCGGACTGTCTTTAAGCTAACTGCTGCTGCGGCTACCGGGCCAGCCAAAGGCCCTCGTCCAACCTCATCTACGCCGATAATCAAACTACAGCCTTTTCTCTTAAGCTTTCTTTCGTAATAAAGCACCTTGCAACCACTGAAGCACTGAAATATAACTCTGTTCTAAAATCTCTTCACAGAAAGACTGAGTTTATTTCTCAATGTCTCAATAAAACGTATCCTTAACTTTTATTCAGTGTTTCAGTGCTCTCAATTTTGGTAGCCCGTTTTCCGATTTTACCCCTTAAATAATAAAGCTTTGCTCTTTTTACCTTACCCGAACGGATAACCTCGATACGCTCAATACTTGGCGAATATACAGAAAAAACACGCTCAATTCCTTCACCGTAAGAAACCTTTCTGACTGTGAAGTTTCCTCTTATCCCGCTTCCTTTCTTGGCAATAACTATGCCCTCAAAGGGGTGTAGGCGCACTTTGTCCGCCTCAGGGATTTTAACCATCACCTTTACTGTATCGCCCACATTAAATTTGGGAAGTTCTTTTTTGGTATACTCTTGTTCAATAAGTTTTAGCTTATCCATCTTCCTCGCTCCTTTGTCGCTCAGAGTGTAAACCCCGTTAGAAATATATCTTCTCCGTTAGAGTTAGTATTTCTAACGGGGTAAAGTGTTTAAGTGTAAAGTTTTTAAGTCTTTTACTTACAAACTTACACATTCAAAAGATCCGGCCTTTTCTTTTTGGTTATTTTCATGGCTTGGCTCTTTCTCCATTCTGCGATTTTTTTATGATTACCCGATAAAAGAATTGCCGGCGCTTTCATTTTACGATAATTGGCAGGCCTTGTATACTGGGGATACTCCAATAGATTACCTGCAAATGATTCAAAGTTCAAGGAATTTTTATCACCTAATACGCCGGGTATAAGCCGCACCAGGCAATCCACTAAAACCATTGCCGGAAGCTCTCCGCCGGTTAAAACATAATCGCCGATAGAAACCTCTTCATCTACTAAGTATTGCCTGACTCTTTCATCTATCCCTTCGTAATGGCCGCAGATTAAAATTAGATGTTTATATTTTGCTAATCTTTTGGCAACATTTTGACTTAACCTTTCTCCTTGAGGACATAATAGAATGACGCCTGACGCCTGACGCCTGACGCCTGACTTTATATTCTCTACTGCCCTGAATATAGGTTCTGGCCGCATTACCATACCGGAACCGCCGCCAAAAGGACGGCCATCAACTTTTTTGTGTTTATCCGTAGAGTAATCTCTCAGATTATGGATATAGATTTTGACTTTGCCTTTATTCTGCGCCCGCTTAACGATGGATTCATTCAATACAGGCGCGAACATTTTGGGAAATATGGTGATGATATCAATGCGCATCATAAATTATGTATCACACTGTCAGTGTGTCAAAGTGTCAAAGAAAAACTTTGATACCTTGATACTTTGATACTATGACACTTTTAAGATAAAACTGAACTTTTATATTTACTCAGAAATTCTTTCTTGAAGTCTAAGAATCTATCCTGACGGATCGCTTCTCTAATATTGTGCATTAATTCTAAATAGAAGTGGATATTATGCAGCGATACCAATCTTAAACCCAAGATTTCGTCTGTATTAAATAAATGGCGCAGGTATGCGCGGCTAAAATTTTTACAAGTATAACAATTACATTTTTTATCTAAGGGTGAAAAATCTTCTATATAAGGAGAATTTCTTATGGTCAATTTTCCAACGCTCGTAAACGCAGTTCCATTCCTGCCGTAACGCGTAGGAACTACGCAATCAAACATATCAATGCCTAATTCCACTGCATTAATTATATCTTCCGGCAGACCCACGCCCATAAGATAATGAGGTTTATCTTGCGATAAGAATCCTAAAGAAAAATTTACAATATTATAGCTTAAGTTTTTGGGTTCGCCAACTGAAACTCCGCCAATAGCATAGCCGTCAAATCCTATCTCTGTCAATTGCTCGCTGCAGGATTGACGCAAGTCTTCATAAGTTGCGCCTTGGACTATACCAAAAAGCAGCGAATGATTATTATGAACTCCTTTCGAACGCCCTGCCCAATCTATCGTCCTTTTCATTGCCACAGTGGCATGGTCATAACTACAAGGATAATGCACGCAAACATCTAAAGGCATAATTATATCTGAGCCAAAATCTTTCTGAATCTGGATAACATCCTCCGGAGCTAAGAAATGCTTCCGGCCGTCTATGTGAGACTGAAATTCGACACCCTCGTCATTAACTTTTCTTAAAAGCGCAAGGCTGAATATCTGATAACCGCCGCTATCTGTCAGTATAGGGCCTGGCCACGATATAAAGTTATGCAAGCCTCCTGCCTTTCTGATTACTTCCATACCGGGACGCAAAAAAAGATGATAGGCATTAGACAGAATAATTGAAGCGCCGCTTTCCTTTAATTCCTGTGGCGAGAGGGTCTTTACCGTCCCCTGGGTTCCTACCGGCATAAAACAGGGAGTATCAATTTCTCCGTGAGCTGTAATTAATTTACCCAGGCGCGCCTTGCTATTTTTATCTTTATGGATTAATTTAAACATAAGTGAGTGCACAATTTACGGAACACAAGTGAACGTAAATTGTATGCACGAACTTACCCCGGCGAATATGCCAAAATTATCAAAGAGAATTTTGGCATAGCTTATGAGCCGGGATTAATTGATACATTTATCCCTTGCGTAAACATCCCAAAAATCTCTGCGATATTTTTGGGATACGCTTCGGGATAAATTCGCAGACGCCTACGGCTACAACTTACGTCGTTACCACAACTAAATTGATTACTCCGTAAGTTGTCTGCTCATTTAAACAATCAACATTGCATCGCCATAGCTGTAAAATCTGTATTTTCTATCTATGGCTTCCTGATATGCCTTTTTAATCAATTTTTCTCCTGCAAAAGCACAGGCTAACATAAATAGGGTTGTGCGGGGCAGGTGAAAATTAGTGAGCAGGCAATCAGTCATCTTGAATTTATATCCGGGATAGATAAATAAATCGGTATATCCTTCTTTAAGTCCTGAGGCATAAGTTTCTAAGGCGCGGCAGGCAGTTGTGCCCACGGCAAATATACGTGCCTTCTTCAAACGGGCTTGATTTATGCTATTTTCCGCCTCTTCGCGCACCTGAAAATATTCCTTTTCCATCTTATGCTCGGTAATATCTTCGCTTTTGACGGGCTTAAATGTGGAGTAACTGATATGCAAGGTAATATAAGCAATATTTACGCCGCGTGATTTAATCTCTGCAATTAATTCTTCGGTGAAATGCAATCCTGCTGTCGGCGAAGCAATAGAACCTAATTCTTGGGCATATACTGTCTGGTAATAAACACTATCTAAGTCTTCGGAATCCCTCTTTATGTAGGGCGGCAGGGGCATAACACCTAAATTATAAATTGTTTCTTTATCTAAAGCTTTAAAAGTAATTTCATTTTTAGCAGTCACTTCACCGTAGATTTTACCGCCATTAAACCCCGTTAGAGACATCTTATTTTTTTTCTGTCTATCCCTAGTCGCTAACGGGGTAAATATTATTCTCTCTTTGAGCTTTACACGGCTAGGTTTAATTAACGCATCAAAGGTTAAGCCAGATTTTGCCTTAAGAAGCAAAAGCTCGGCCTTGCCTCCGGTTACCCTGGAGCCGATTAATCGGCTGGGCAAGACTTCGGTATTATTTAATACCAGGAGGTCGGCTGGCTGAAAATAATCTATTATATTTTTGAAAAGGTAATGTTCTATCGTGCTATTTTTACGGTCTAAAACTAAAAGCCGAGCTGTGTCTCTTTCTTTTAAAGGATATTGCGCTATTAATTCTTTAGGTAATGTATAATCAAAATCTGATAATTTCACTTAACAATTAGGAATTGAAGAAATCTGGGTTCCTGGATAATAATATCCGAGAATCTGCTTGTAGGTGTAGCCTTGTTTTGCCATAAAATAAGCGCCCCACTGGCAAAGGCCTACGCCATGGCCCCAGCCAAAACCTTCAAACACTATATCGTGGTCAATTACTTTTACCTGAAAATTTGTGCTTTTAATTACATTGGGGCCGAGCGTATTTCTAAAATCCTTGGCTGAAATTTTCATATCTTTTTTATCGTCCACTATTTTTAGGTCTGTAATACGGTTAGATTTGTCCCTGCCCAGTATCAAGATATCTTTTATATTCTCTATTCTTAAGCCGCCCTTTGCCAATGCATCTTTGACTTCTTCCTGCGATAAAACATTGTGCCATTTAAAATGCGGGGAATCCTGGCAAAAATTACAAACGACTCCCTTAAGGGGGGGTATATCTATATTCCAAAGCAAAACAGCATCATCCGTATGACCGCCGCATGTAGCATGATAAAAGGCAGGAAAAATCTTTCCCTGGTAAGTAAGAACTAGACCTGCCGTCTCATCCACTACTTTATTTATCCGGTAACGTTCAGCAGCCCTTCCCCCATATAACTGAGAATATACATCGCTGGTTAAATCAAAATCTTTTTGAGCATTTTCCTGCATTTTATAAAACGCGAATGTGCGAAATACTATTACCTGCGCCTTTAATGAATCGATCGGCCAGTAATGCGATGTCTCTCTCACAGATATTCCTTTGACGTAATCCTCTAAGTCAATATAATTAATCACTGACAGTTTCGTATTATCTTTTATGAGTTGGACATCTCCCCTGAATACACGGCCATTAATAATAATAGACTCGGCGTAATACGGTTTAATAAAAAGTTTATTTGTGTTACATCTTATATTTCCCAGCAATAATCCTTGGCTATATACCGTAACAGTTGTATTCAGGTTTTTACCGCGGTTTAAAACCTTATTGCTTGTTGAGTCAATGATTTCGTAAGAGCCCTTTATCTTAAGCCTCAAATAAGAAACATCCTGAAAAATAGCTACCCGGATATAACGCGGCGCTTGGGCAAAAGAATGGTGCTGAGTTATGAGTGCTGAGTTATGAGTTAAAAATAAAAAAACGATTAAACTTATAACCCATAACTTATAACTTATAATTTTTTTTAACGGCGAGACCATAGCCAAAATATTAGAGAAAGGATAATACTGATTAATATTGAAGTCATAATCGGAAAATAAAAAGTAAAATTTTTCTTTTGAATATATATATCTCCTGGTAGCTTACCTATAAAAGGTATCTTATTCGTAAAATTCAATAATACGCCTATGCCTATTAAAATAACCCCAAAAATAATTAACGTTTTGGCGATTGCCTGCATCGTTGCTTGTAAGGGACTCTCCCCGAAGGGAACTGTCCCTGACACATTGTTATTTCTTACTGTACCTCTCTATTTCTGAATATATACATCCGCAATACTTCTGGCAATATATACCTTTAGCCTTTGCTTCCTCATGCGCTTTTCTAAATCCCGGACGAAAATCTTCATAATAAAACTCTATTTCTTCGGCGTTGGCAATGTCACTACCTATCTTCTTTAATAGTTCCTGATCCTGATAAGGGCTGACTAATAAAGTGGTAGAAAAATGACTAAATCCTTTTTCTTTCGCAATCTTAGCCGTTAGTTTTAGCCGTAGAGACCAACAGGCAAGACATCTGCCGTTTTTTTCTTTAAGATTTACTGCCTGAAAGAATTCGGCAGGGTTGTATTCCGGATAAATGACCTCAATATTATTCAACTTAATAAAATTTTCTACTGCCTGCCTCCTGTTTTGATATTCCGCAAAGGGATGGATATTCGGATTATAAAAAAGCCCTCTAACCTCAAACCCCTTCTCTTTTAATCTCTCTAGAGGATATATTAAACACGGCGCACAGCAGGTATG
>DCOU01000050.1 GCA_002322525.1 Candidatus Omnitrophica bacterium UBA1562
ATCCTTTCTGGATTAGGCAAGGGGCACATGTTATAACTCTATCCCGGCTCGTAAGATGCGCTAAAATTCTGTTCCATAATTTTAGCGCACTCGCCGGGATAAGTTCGTGTAGACAATTTATGTCACTTGTGTTCCATAAATTGTGCACTCACTTATGTTTAATACAATTCCAGAAATATTAGATGATTTAAAACACGGCAAGATGGTTATTGTCGTAGACGACGAAGACCGCGAGAATGAGGGCGATTTGGTTTTGGCTGCGTCTAATGTTTCGCCAGATGATATAAATTTTATGGCGAAGTACGGCCGCGGGCTTATCTGTGTGCCTATGGAAGAAGAGAGATTAAATGAATTAGCTTTACAGCCAATGTTAGAAGGCAAAGGGGCGTATAATAGAAACGATCCTTTTTCTACTGCCTGGATGATTTCAGTAGATGCTGCTTCTGGTATAACTACAGGGATTTCGGTCTATGACCGCGCCCGCACCGTAGAAGTTCTTATAAATCTCCAAACTAAGCCTGAAGATTTAATTAGGCCGGGCCATATCTTTCCTTTGAAGGCGCTTAAGGGCGGAGTTTTGGTCAGGGCAGGCCATACTGAGGCAACCATAGATCTTATGAGAATGGCCGGCCTTTATCCCGCAGGTGTAATATGCGAAATTATGAATGACAATGGTCAGATGGCAAGGTTCCCGCAATTACTGGAATTTTCTAAACAGCATAACTTAAGGATTTGTTCTATCGCTGATCTTATTCAATACCGTCGGCGTTTTGAAAAATTAATTGAGCGGGTCTCAGAAACGATTATCCCTACGGAATACGGCATTTACAAGTTAATCTTATATCGGGACCTGATTAATAACCATTTTCATATTGCGCTTACTATGGGTGAGTTGGATAATACGGCAACGCTTGTCCGGGTGCATTCTGAGTGCCTAACCGGTGACGTATTCGGATCTTTGCGTTGTGATTGCGGGAGGCAATTGAAGAAGGCGATAGAGATTATTGGCAAAGAGAAGAAAGGCGTTATTCTTTATATGAGCCAAGAAGGCCGGGGTATTGGGCTGGTAGATAAAATCAAGGCCTATAACTTGCAAGATAAGGGCCTTGATACAGTAGAGGCAAATGAGGCATTAGGATACAAAGCAGACCTGAGAGATTATGGGATAGGCGCGCAAGTTCTGGTAGACTTAGGCCTTAAGAATATCAGGCTCCTGACCAATAACCCCCGTAAGATTGTAGGTTTGGAGGGCTATGGCCTGGTGGTTATTGAACGCGTTCCTTTAGAGATTGCACCTAATCCTTCGAATTATCGATATCTTAAGACCAAAAAGGAAAAGCTGGGCCATCAGCTTAAAATATAAAGATTATTGTTAAACTGTTATATTGTTAAATTGATAACAATTTAGCAATTTGGCAGTTTAGCAATATAAACTAGGAGGTGACATGGTCAAAATAAGAGAAGGCAATTTAATCGCCAAGGGCAAGAAGTTTGGTATCATTGCCTCGCGTTTTAACGATTTTATTACCAAAGAATTAGTTAGCGGTTGCTTGGATACGTTAACCAGGCACGGAGCAAATAACGAAGATTTGTCAATCATTTGGGTTCCCGGAGCATTTGAGGCGCCTCTCCTGGCGCAAAGATTGGCAAAATCAAAGTCTTATGATGCATTGATTTGTTTAGGTACAGTTATCCGGGGCTCAACACCGCATTTTGAGTATATTGCCTCAGAAGTAGCCAAGGGTGTCGCCAAAGTTTCATTAGATACAGGTCTGCCCGTAATCTTTGGTATTATTACTGCGGATACTATTGAACAGGCAATAGAACGCGCTGGCACAAAAGAAGGCAACAAAGGCAGGGACGCTGCTTTGTCTGCTATTGAAATGGCTAATCTATTAACGCAACTAAAATAACAAGTTTCGTTAATTCCGTTAGGCTCGTTATGCCCGTTAAGCCCGTTTTTGTTAACGAGCAAAACGAACTAAACGAACTAAACGAGCAAAACGAGTGATGCGTAAACGTACTCTGGGGCGGGAATTCGCCTTACAGGTGCTTTATCAGATAGATATTACACATGATAGCTGTGATGTCGCGCTGAATAATTTTTGGCAGGCGCATAGCGAAGAGAACATAGAAGAAGAGATAAAGAAATTTACAGATGAATTAGTTAAAGGCGTAACTGAAAATCTAGAGGTAATTGATGCAAAGGTCGCTCAATGTGCAACTAACTGGCAACTCAAGCGGATGGCAGTGGTGGATAGGAATATATTGCGGATGGGATATTTTGAACTTATGTTTCGCGACGATATTCCTTTTAAAGTATCTATTAATGAGGCAGTGGAATTAGCCAAGAAATATTCAAGTATTGAAGCGAGTAAATTTGTCAATGGCATACTGGATAAGGTAAGGTTAGAAAAGAACAAATGAACCCCGCACCTTCTATATATTCAAATATACTTAAAATTAGAATGATTTCAAATATAATAACATTATTGAATAAAAGAGATAGGCTGTCACGAAACTCGTGCCNNTATGAGTTGGTTGAGAAGTTAAAAGAAGCAAACGACCCCGCTTCTTCTGCATATTCAGCTATTAGAAAGGCGCAGGGGCTAAAACAAATGAACCCCGCACCTTCTAAAAGTTCAAACAGAATAAAAAGAAGGTGCGGGGTGAATAAAAGAGAAGGTGCGGGGTGAAATTTGCCGATTTGCATTTACATACCGTATTTTCAGATGGTACATACACGCCCCAAGAGCTTATTTCTCAGAGTGTAAAGAACGGCCTATCTGCAGTTGCGGTTGTCGACCATGATACCGTTTTGGGAATAGAGCCCACGATAAAAATAGCTAAGACAGGAAATATCGAAGTTTTAGCAGGCATAGAACTATCTGCCGAATACGACGGCTTAGAAGTGCATATCCTGGGATATTTAATTGACTATAAAAGGGAAAAATTAATAGATAAGTTAGAGTTTTTGAAAAAAAATCGTATTGAGCGTATCTATAAAATAGTGGAGAGACTGAAAAATATGGGTATTGTGCTTGAGGCTGAGTCTGTATTCGATATTGCCAGAGGAGGCACAGTAGGAAGATTACACGTTGCCAGGGCAATGGTAAAAGTAGGCTTGATTGGTTCCATAGCAGAGGCCTTCCGAAAATATATCGGCGATAAATGCCCTGCCTATGTCTGCGATTTCAGATTCTCACCAATTGAGGCCATAAGACTAATCAAGGAAGTAGGCGGCATCCCTGTATTGGCCCATCCTTATATTCTTAATAGGGATGACTTAATTCTTGAGTTTGTTGATTGCGGCCTCATGGGTTTAGAGGTCTATTATCCTGAACATACCCAAGCGATGATTAATTTTTATCTGGGTTTAGCCAAGAAATATAATTTATTAGTTACCGGTGGTTCAGATTGTCACGGTAATGCTAAACCCCAAGTTAAGCTCGGTTCAGTTAAAATCCCATATGAGTTGGTTGAGAAGTTAAAAGAAGCGCAACTTAAGATTTAAACATATGCTCAAAAACCACGAATATTTTATGGATTTAGCTTTCAGGCTAGCCCTAAAAGGAAAAGGCAGGACTTCGCCCAATCCTATGGTAGGAGCTTTGGTAGTCAAAAACGGACGAATTATAGGCCGCGGCTATCATGAGAAAGCGGGCCAGCCTCATGCAGAAGCTATAGCTTTGGATGATGCAGGCCTAAAAGCAAAGGGCGCAACTTTATATGTAACCCTGGAGCCCTGCACGCATTTTGGCAGAACCCCTCCTTGCGTAGATAAAATAATTAAAAGCGGAATAAAAAAAGTTATTGTGGGCATGATCGATCCGAATCCTCTTAATAACGGCCAAGGTATCCATATACTTAGGCAGCAGAAGATAAAAGTTGAGGCGGGATTCTTGGAAGATAAATTAAGGAAATTAAACGAAGCTTTTATAAAATATATTACTAAAAAGATTCCCTTTGTTACGGTTAAAGTAGGGCAGTCTCTAGATGGTAAGATTGCAACTCGAACTGGCGACTCCAGATGGATAACTTCCGATAAGTCACGCGCTTATGCGCACCGCCTGCGCTCAGGCTACGATGCGATTATGGTCGGTGTGAACACGATATTAAGGGATAACCCAAAGCTCGATGCCTGGTTTTCTCAAAAACAGCCCATAAAAATTGTAGTAGATAGCCAATTAAGCACTCCGGAGGAAGCAAACATATTTTCTCGCAAAAGTTCTGTGATAATTGTTACCTTACCGGTCAAATCTGGCCAGGAGACCGAGAATAAAGAAATACTGGCTCAGAAAGCAAAGATTTTAGAGGTAAAAGAAAAGACCGGCCAGATAAATCTAAAAGATATGATGAAAAAATTAGCGCAACTCCAAATTTCCAATATCCTTGTTGAGGGCGGAGGAACATTAATCGGCGGGCTCTTCGATGAAGGGCTTGTAGATAAGGTGTTATTTTTTGTTAGCCCAAAGATTATCGGCGGCAGAGAGGCGATTAGCTCGGTTATGGGCCAAGGCATATCCCGCCTGGATAATGTTATTAGGCTAAAAAATATCAAGCTTCGCCGTTTCCAAGAGGATTTTTTGATAGAGGGATATACAAGATAATATGTTTTCCGGTATTGTTGAGGAATCGGGTGAAGTAAAAAATATATCTAAACACAGGAATACGACCTTGCTTGAAATTAAAGCAAGGAATGTGTTAGAGGATACAAAGATAGGCGATAGCATTGCTGTGAATGGGGTATGCCTTACAGTTGTAAAAATACTTCAGGATACCTTAACCTTTGAAGCAATGCCTGAAACCGTAAAAATTACGAATCTTGGTTCGTTAAGGATTTCTGAAAGAGTAAATCTTGAGCGCAGTTTAAAAATAGGCGATAGATTATCAGGCCATTTTGTTACCGGACACATTGATTGTACAGGTATTATCCGCCGTAAGGGATATATAAATGATAATTTGTATTTTGAGATTGTTGTGCCGGTAAAATTTATGGGAAATATTATGCCCAGGGGCTCTATAGCAGCTGATGGCATAAGCTTAACTGTGGTAACTAAAAAATCCGATGCATTCACTGTTTATATAATTCCTCATACCTTTGAACACACAACCCTTAAATTCAAAGGCCCTTCAGATAAAGTTAATATCGAATTCGATATCCTCACCAAAAAATCATATTGATATCATTGCTAATCCCCCATTTTTTTGTTATACTAAATAAAATATGCGGGGCGTGGCTCAGTTTGGAAGAGCGTTCGGTTCGGGACCGAAAGGTCAGCAGTTCAAATCTGCTCGCCCCGACCAAATCATACTTTGCGGATTTTGTGAGGGAAAGTTAAAATTTTTTGACTGCGTTTTGGCAAGAATTTCTTTTTCGTAAGTGCTTTTGTATTCAGGGATTAAATCAAAGGGCTTTTTGAAATCCAAAAGCACAATTCTATTCAGCAGGCGACGGTTCGTTCCAATTTTTTCCACCAGAGACTTAATTTCGTAGAAATCTTCGCTTGAGGCAAGTTTCTCGGCTGAGCAAGCAAGAAATAACCAATTCCGCAGTGGTTCGTTCCAATTGTTTCCCTTTCGCCCAAAATCCCGCTTTCTCTCTAAGAGTTCAGTTTTTAGCTTAACCAGTTCGTCTTTCTTGATGAGGTAGGTTTCCTTTTCAATTGTTCCATCCAGAAAGGCATTTACTAGTTTATCTAATTTCTCATCTGTTTCTTTAATTCTTACTTCCAGATTTTGGGCGAAAGACTGCAAGGACTGATGTTGCTCTTTTTCCCAAATATCTACTTGGACTCGCATCTTCTCAGTCCAGTTTTGGTAAAGAGCGACTTTTGAAAGTTCGTCTTTTAATTGAGTGGCAAGCAAATCTTCTCTTAGGTATCTTTGCGAGCAGGGCCCAAGCCGTTTAGTGCAGCGATAATATCTGTAAGTGCCACCGCAACCGTGAGCATATTGGGCAGTTATAGCTGCTCCACACTCGCCACATCTTAATAACCCCACAAAAGGGAAATTATGGCTCTTTTTGCTTTTTCTTGGCTTGGCTCGGTCTTTAAGTATTTTCTGTACCATTTCAAAAGTCGCTCGGGAAACAATTGGTGAGAATTTACCTTCATAGGTTTCGCCGTTATGCACGATTATCCCGGTATAGATGGGGTTAGAAAGCATATGTTTGACCACTGCCTTACACAGCCGTTTTCCTGTCTTGCTTGCCACGCCCAAAAACTTTAGGCGTTCGGCTAAGCTTTCTAATGTATACCTTCCTTGGCTAAATTCCTCAAAGGCTTTGCTTATCACTCTTGCTTTTGTTGGGTCTGGCTCAATGTTTCGCATCTTAGGATTATTCACATAGCCAAGTGGTGCCAAACCTGTCCATTCGCCACGCCTAAGTTTTTGGCGTATCCCACGCTTTACATTTTCACTTAAATTATCTGAATAATACTTAGATTGGCCAAAGGCGACCTGAAGCATAAAGAGTCCTTGAGGAGTAGGCTCAAACCAGAAGGTAGGGAAGCGCAAAGAAACCAGCTTTCCTGTATCAATAAAATAAATAATTTGTCCACCATCAACGCTGTTTCTTGCTAATCTGTCTG